>JAUNJW010000283.1 GCA_030533035.1 Erysipelotrichaceae bacterium | reverse complement strand
CAGCCGTCCATTATCGAAGTCCCGATCTACTCCTGCTTCCGTGAAGGCATGAGCGTATCCGAGTTCTTTATTTCCACCCATGGTGTACGTAAAGGTCTGACCGATACCGCTCTGAAGACTGCTGAATCAGGATACCTGACCAGACGTCTGGTCGACGTTGCCCAGGAAGTCATCATCAACGAAGACGACTGCGGCACAGACAAGGGCTTCCGTGTCACAGACATCAAGGACCGCAAGAACAACTCCATGATCGAGTCATTCTATGACCGTATCGTCGGCCGTTACACAGCCCGCCCGATTACCGATCCGGCAACCGGCGAAATGCTTGTTGATGCAGACGAATATGTCACAGATGATCTCGCGAGAAAAGTTGTCGCTGCGGGTGTTGAAGAAGCGTATATCCGCAATGTCTTTACCTGCGAAAGCACAAAGGGCATCTGCCGCAAGTGCTACGGTAAGAACATGGCAACAGGCAACCTGGTCGAAACCGGTGAAGCTGTCGGTATCATGGCAGCCCAGGCGATCGGTGAGCCGGGTACTCAGCTGACAATGAGAAACTTCCATACCGGCGGTGTCGCAACTCAGTCCGGTGATATCACACAGGGTCTCCCCCGTGTCGAAGAACTCTTTGAAGCACGTACCCCGAAGGGTGTCGCTGTCATCTCCAAGATTGACGGTGAAATCACGGATATCCGTGAAAACGACAACAAGACAGGACAGATTGTCACTGTCACAAATGAAAAGGAATCCATCGAACACAAGTGCGACCTGACTCAGATCGTACGTCCGTGGATGAAAGTCGGAACAGCTGTCCATGCCGGTGAAAAACTGACAGAAGGACAGATCGCTCCGAAGGAACTGCTTGAAGTCGCCGGTGTCAGACAGGTTCAGGAATACATCCTCAAGGAAGTCAAGAAGGTTTATTCCACCCAGTCCATCGATATTTCAGACAAACATCTGGAAGTCATGATCAAGCAGATGCTGAAGAAGGTCATTGTCATTGAAGGCAACGATACAGGCCTCTCTGCCGGCCAGACTCTGTCACTGACCCGTATGAACGAGATCAATGACCGTGTCATGGATGAAGGCAAGGTTCCGGCCAAGTTCGGACCGATCCTCCTCGGTATTTCCAAGTCTGCGGTTGAGACTGATTCCTTCCTCTCCGCCGCCTCCTTCCAGGAGACAACAAGAGTCCTTACAGATGCAGCTGTCAGAGGCAAGACTGACCATCTCGAAGGCGTCAAGGAAAATGTTATTATCGGTAAGCTGATCCCGGCCGGCACAGGCAGAGACTTCGACCGTGAAACATCCAGACGGATCAGAGAGCGTGCAGCTGAACTGAGGGAAGAGCGTGAGGAAAGAGCGAGACTTCTTGAAGAAGCCAACGCAACCAAGCTTCCCGATGAAGTCGTCAGCAACGGTGAATCCAGAGCGGATCTTCCCGTGGATGATCTCGCAGCTGAAGAAACCATCGAAGCAGCAGAATAACACTTAAAATACAGCGGGCAATGCCTGCTGTATTTTTTTGTACTTACCGGGTCTGCTGTGTTAGCATTCAGATATGGGGAGGACTCAACATGGGAAATCTGATTATCAATATACTCGGCGTGTTTCTTCTGATCATGCTGGTTTACTACATCTGGATGAAAATGCATCCGGGAGCTTTTGACAAAAAACTGACCGAAAGAATCCAGGAAGCCCGCAAAGCCCTGGCCAAACCCGATTCAGAACTGCTCGGCCGCCGCATGCTGGTGCCGCGGGACGGTGAAGATGGTGTCAGGGTCAATATCTATACACCCTCAGTGAATCTGCAGGGACCTCTGCCGGTTGTTTTTGTGGCGCACGGCGGACAGTTTATGGATGGCGACGCGGATACACTGGACAGCTTCTGCGACCGTGTCAGAGACATCTGGGACAGCATTATTGTCAATATCAATTACACAACAATCGATGTGAAGCAGATTCCTTATCCCCAGGAGGAAATCAGGGATACGGTGCTGTATTTTGCAATCCATGCCAGTGAGTTCAATATGGATCCTAAGCGCTTTTCCTTCATGGGTTTCTCGGCAGGTGCCTACCTTCTGGCGGGAGCTGCGGCATTCCTGAAAGAAAAAGGATTCCATGTCAACGGTATGATCAGCGTTATGCCTTTTATTGATGACTCCATGATCAGGCTGGCGGATGCCGGTGCCCATGTAACACCGTTCACTTTGGTCAAAGGCGCGGCTGATCCGATGAAGGACCGCTATCCTGTTTATGTTGAACATCTGCGCAGTGCCGGTGTGGATTACAATGAACGCGAATATCCGGAAGCACTTGCGGGTTTTATGGAATACAATAACCCAGAACTGGAAGTCATTGCGGTCTATCAGAGATCCGCGGCAATGTCAGAAGAACAGAAGGATATTGCACGGGCCTGCGAAATCTGGATGGCCGGAGAGTTTGAAAGGTTCTGGCGGTCATAGGTATAAGGCAGGGACTTCAAAAACCAGATTAAAAATCTGAAATTTTGTGTGACAGAGCACCGGATTTGAACAGAAAAATCCGGTGCTTTTTGAACATTATTGATGATCGGAAAATAGTTGAAAATCCAAGTGAAATTTCTTTGAAATTCTTTGACTTTTTTTGTTGAAAACGCATTGACAGTGAAGAATAAAGATGATAATATCATCAAGCACGCTCGGTAAGAGTGATGCGCAGATCTTTGAAAACTGAACAGGAAAGAAACACATTACAAAACGTCAAGTTTATTTATGTAAGAAAGACGGATCGAAAGAATCCGTCAAAAAATAATGAGCAATCAAACAAATGAAGAGTTTGATCCTGGCTCAGGATAAACGCTGGCGGCGTGCCTAATACA
>JAUNJW010000282.1 GCA_030533035.1 Erysipelotrichaceae bacterium | reverse complement strand
GATCAGTCTGTACATTCTGTTTCCTCCGTATGTATGATCAGCTGATGATGGTCAGAGTATCAGCAGGCCCGCAGAACTGCTCATTCCGCAGAGGCTTTACTTGATGAATGAATAGAGATATCTCGGCTTGATCCAGTCGAGCAGGATCTGTTCTTTTTCCGGAACCCTTCCGACCAGGTTGTATTCATCGGAAAGCTCAAGATCCTTCAGAAGAATCCAGAGTTCGCCGCGGTAATGCTCAAGGTTGTCATTGACGACAACAACATCGCCCCGGCGGCAGATTCTGTCTTTTCTCGGCCTGACCGGAACCGGTCTGCCTTTGAATTCAACCCGCGGCCATGACGAGCGCACGATCAGGTCGTTGCAGTCATCGCGGCTGGCATGCTTATCCCAGAAGATGATTTCCTTTTCTGTTTCGGAAATATCATCCTCAAGGTCAATCCGCATCGAGATTCTGGTGAGATCCGTATCAGCCAGCAGCTGCAGCTCTTCATCGGAGGCGAAGCAGTTGCCGATCATGATGTCCTGGCAGAGGTTGATCGCGTTGAGGTGTCTCAGCTGCAGGTCAATCGGCAGATCCCTGTGCATTTCAAGCGTCGGCAGTCCGTCATAGACCGGCCACGGTCCGAAGGTGTTCTTTTCCTGGGAGGAGATAAAGCTGGCCACTCTCATGTTGGCTTCCTTGTATCTCTTTGTTAATTCGATATACCTGTCCAGGCCCATCGCGGTGTGTCTCTGCGGGAAGAAGTTGGAGCAGAAGCACATGTTTTCCCCGTCGGCGCCGCAGCGCAGAAGATTGTCGATGGCGATCGTTCCGGAAGCGTTGTATTCAATTTTGATTCCATATGGATTATGGGTGATTGCCACATCCTCGGTCTCCCCGAAGTGACCGTCCAGACGGACGATGTCCAGACCGATTTCCCTGAATACGGACAGGTCATACGGCGTGGCGCCGAGCTTTTTGAAAACTTCCGGGTTCGTGTCGGCGGATACGGTCAGCCCCGCTTCATGGGCGACGTCACAGAATTCCCTGAAATTCCTGACAGTGTCTTCTTTGGATTCGGTCACGGAAAGGAAACATGTGAAGACCCTTTTGAAGCCGAGTTCACCGGCCCGGCGCATATACGCATAGGCCTTTTCCTTCGTTGTGTGTTCCGGATAAACAGAAATGCCAAGCTGTTTCATAATGTTTATTTCTCCAGAAGGACTTCACCGTTGCTGGCGATGATTTCCTTATATCTTTCATATGAGTTCTTGAGCGAACGCTCCAGGGTTCCGGTGCCGTCATTGTGGCGGTCGACATAGACAAAGCCGTAGCGCTTCTTCATCTCGCCCGTGCCGGCGGAGACAACGTCGATCGGTCCCCACCACAGATAGCCCATGACATTGACACCGTCCAGGATCGCTTCATGGACCTGTTTCAGATGGGCTTCGAGATATCTGACTCTGAACGGGTCGTCGATCTTTCCGTTCTCATCCGGTGCTTCATCCAGGCCGATGCCGTTTTCAACGATGAACAGCGGCAGACGGTAGCGGTCATAAAGAGTATTCAGCGTATAGCGGATGCCTTCCGGATCGACGGCCCAGCTCACGGTTTCGGTGAGGATTCTTTCAGGAAAGGATTGTCTTTACCCTTGATGCCGCCGGTATTGGAGATCATTTCAGCGTCGAGGTCGAACGCGGCCGAACGGTAGTAGCTGAAGGAGAAGAAGTCGACAGTATTCTCTTTGATCAGCTTGAGCCCTTCCTCGCTCATTTCCGGCTCAAGACCCGGATTCTCATTCCAGATTCTCTTTACGTAGCCCGGAATCTCGCCGAGACAGAACGGATCACCCATGAAGAAGACTGCCATTCTCTGGGTATGCAGGGCGCCTAAGACATTCAGCGGGTTGCAGTTGTACGGATATGTGGCGACGCCCGAGCATGTCAGCATGCAGCCGATTTTGTAATCAGGGCTGATCTCATGGCCGAGCTTCACTGTTTCGGCATTCGCGACCAGGATGTTGTAATAGCCCTGCCAGATGTCTTTCTGGGTTGTCGAGCCGATCGGATCGGAAGGATCCTTCGGATTGTCAATTGTCAGAACTGAACCGGCCACAAACGGATTCCTGAGCATGGCGTTGACTTCGTTGAATGTCAGCCAGTATTTCACCTTGCCCTTGTATCTGTTGAACACAGCGGTGATGTAATTGCGCCAGAAGCCGATCAGCTTCGGATTGGCCCAGCCGCCGTATTCTGTCAGCAGATGAAGCGGCGTCTCATAATGGGAGAGCGTGATTACCGGCTCCATGCCGTCTTTGCGCATTTCATCAAACAGGTCATCATAGAATTTCAGACCGGCTTCGTTGGGAACTTCCTCGTCGCCGTTCGGGAAGATTCTGCCCCAGGCAATCGAGGTCCGGAAGCAGTTGAATCCCATGCCGGCCATCAGTTTCAGGTCTTCCTTGTATCTGTGGTAGAAGTCAATGCCTTCATGGCTGAGATATTTCAGCTCGGGATCCAGCTTCATCTCATACTTTCCGGTTTCCTCATTCCAGGCAATGCCGGGATGTCTGGATCCGATGCCGACCATGATATCAGTGACATTGGGCTGCTTGCCGTCCGCCAGCCATGCGCCTTCCAGCTGATTGGCCGCGACCGCACCGCCCCACAGAAAATTCTTCGGGAAACTCATAATAATTATCCTCCTGTATTTATTGTTTCTTCTGTATCCATTATGCCATGATTTCACACATGGTTTCCATGATGCATTCATGAAAAAATGCAGGAGCTGTTCCTGCATGTATGTCAGTTCTGCAATTTATAAGCATCCGCATGGATGAATCAGAATACAGTCCTGTATCCATCAGCGCAGAATTGCAGTAT
>JAUNJW010000281.1 GCA_030533035.1 Erysipelotrichaceae bacterium | reverse complement strand
CTGCACAGCGGAACATCCGCTCCGGCAAAAAACGCCAACGGCGGATCACAGGATGTGGACACAAACGGTACTGCACTGGCTGACAAGGTCACCGGTTTCATCAACCGCTATCAGACAGCTGATCTCTCCCTTACCAAGCAGGTTGCCGGTTCCCAGGCTTCCAGAGACAAGTACTTCAAGTACACTCTGAACATCACAAATGCCGGAGCCGGTTCAAAGATCGCCGTTGACATGACTTCAAATGCAGAAACAGGACCGGTTCCCACAAGCGCCACTTCCTACACCAGAGAAGTTATGGGGGAAGCCAACAATGTCGCTGAACTGACATGTGACGCCGATGGAACACTCACACATGATTTCTATCTGAAACATGGCCAGGTCATTACTCTGCGCGGACTTCCCCAGGGCGCTGAATACTCCCTGAGCGAAGTGAATGAAGACTATGTGTCCGCTGCCCTGAACACAGTCGACGAAGACCACTACAGCGCCAACAGCGGCACAATCGCCGGTGATGACGTTGCCCTCGGTTTCCGCAATACCCGTGACGGTATTGTTCCGACAGGCATCGCGTTAAGCATTATGCCGTATGCACTGCTTGTCATCATGGGCTTCATCGGTTTCCGCATTGCCAATTCCAGCCACGTGCGTCCGTAAAAAGTGAAACGGCCGGAATCAGGCAGGATACTCCGGCTATTTGTCAGACTGTTCATTTTGATGCCTCTGAGAGTATGTCTGCGGCTATTCTGCCTGATTGTGATTTTTCTTGGGCTTTATTCACTGGCCGACACGATTTCCCTCTATCAGGACGCGGGTCTGTCATCCACGCTGCGCTTCCGCCCCGCAGCTTCAGTGTCTGCTGATCAGTCTTCTATGGAAATAGAGAATTCAGCTGCGTATCTGAGGCTGCCGGAAGCCGGCCTGGAAGCACCCGTCATGCAGGGAAGTGACAACATGGAATATCTGAATAAGAACCCGCAGGGAGAATTCTCCCTCAGCGGATCCCTGTTTCTGGATTCAAGAAACAGTCCTGATTTCAGTGATTCCTATTCCCTGATCTATGGCCATCACATGGAGCACTGGCTGATGTTCGGCGCTCTTGACCATTACCTGGATGAGGACTTCTTTGCGGCGAATCCTTACGGAGCTTTGACTGTAAAAGGCACGGAATACCGTCTTGATATCTTCGCCGTGCTTGAATGTTCCGCCTATGAAGATATCGTTTTCAATCCGCCCGAAAGCACACAGCTGCTGACATTTATCCGATCCCACGCAAAATATCAGCGTGATGCAGAAGACACCGGCCGGATCCTCGGCATGAGCACATGCCAGTATCCCGATACCCGCGCCAGAACAGTCGTCTTCGCGATGATCCACCAGGAAGGAGAGTAATGATGACTCATACATTATTGATAAAACAGATTCTCTTTCTGACAGGTCTGCTGTTCAGCCAGCCGGCTTATGAACAGGTTTCCATTCCGGTTGAAGTCGGTCAGGGAGGCACCGTATGCATAGAAGCACTGGAAGCCTCCGCCCCGCTGCCGGCGGCAACAGAAATGAAACTGGCTGATGGAGAAGAAGGAAAGATGACCATATCCTTTCTGACTCCCGGCGAGTTCACATACCGTCTGAAACAGCTGCCCCAGTCTGATCCGTACATGATCACCGATCAGACTGTCTACATCCTGCAGGTGAAAGCCGGGGAAGAAGGAAAACTGGAAAGTGTCATTCTGTATGCCGAAGGAAGCGATGAAAAAACCGCTTCTGCCCATTGGCAGAACAGGATTCTCAAGCCATCTGTCAACACAGCGGATCCCGGGTATTTCAGAGGGTATTTCTGGACTTCCCTGGGCGCCCTGGTGATTTCGGCTGTTTTATTCAAAGCCGCCGGAGGCAGAGATGAAGAGAATTAGAAACACATTCATGTGCCTGCTGGTCTGTATCCTGGCAGGCACATGGATTCCTGTCACAAAAGCAAAGGAAGCACTCAGACTTCTTGTGATTACGGAAACACTTGATCCTGAAGATCAGCCGCATGCGGCAGAGTCATTCAATTTTTCTGACGGAAAGACTCTCTGGTATCTGGACTACACCGATCCGCTGCAGGCGGAAGCCGCAAAGAGAACTTACATCAATGATCCTCTGCAGGAAGATACAGCCATTGAAAGCGAAGGGGAGGCATACCTTCTTTCTGACCTCTGCACAGCTCTTTATGAAGCCATTGAAAACAGGGAAGAAACATTTGTGTTGAATCTCTCTGATGAAGAGATCACGGCCAGTCCTGTTCTGCATGATCTTGTTCAAAGGGCAATACAGAACGGTACAGTCATAAGGAACAGCCTGGAAACAGAAGGTACCCGCGAAATCAGTTCACTTGAAGCAGAACTGAAATACGGCGCTTCCTATGATCCCCAAAGTGACAGATGGATCTGGCAGCCGGATTCCGCGGCGGCCGGCCACCGCTTTACATACAGGGTCAGCTTTTCAACAAGCGGACTTTATGAAACCGGACGGGATACGGTACGGATCCAGATCCCGCTTCATATTCTCAGCACCCGTGACGGCAATCCCGGTGATGACTTTGAAATCTCAGCTGTCTTTGAAGAGGAACTGGAAGAAGAGGATGAACTCGGCTGGCGGTTCAGGGACGGCATGATTGAAGTCTTCAATAACCGTGAAGAAAGCTCAGGCCTGGAAGGCTATTTTGAAATCAGCTATTACACAGGTTACGAAACCTTTGAATACGCTGACGGCAGCACTTCCGCTCCTTTTGAAGCAGAAATGATCCTTGTCCATGGAGACAGTGAGGAAAGTCAGAAGACTTCCGCACCTTCCTTTACAGTCGACACAAAGGCAGAGATTGTTTCAAC
>JAUNJW010000280.1 GCA_030533035.1 Erysipelotrichaceae bacterium | reverse complement strand
AGTCATCTTCACGGACGGCGAAAGACTGGGCGCCTGCCTGGACAGAAACGGACTCAGGCCGGCCAGGTACTATGTGACTGACGATAACAGGCTCATCCTCTCCTCGGAGGTGGGCGTGCTGGATTTCGATGAAAAGCATATTGTGAAAAAGTCGCGGCTGATGCCCGGAAAGATTCTGCTTGCCGATACAGTGAAGAAGCGGATCATCGATGATGAAGAATGCAAGAACACATATATCCATGCCAATCCCTACGGAGAATGGCTGAGTCTTCATCTGAAAAAGCTCAGCGACCTGCCGATCCCCAACCACCGTCTGCCCCAGCATGACCAGAAGACACGCGACAAGCTCTACAAGGTCTTCGGCTACTCCTATGAGGAGGTGACGGACATTCTATACAATATGGCCCGCAACGGCATTGAGCCGACGGCGTCCATGGGCCATGACACGCCGCTGGCAATGTATTCACGTTCGCATGACAAACTCTTCGGCTTCTTTTACCAGCGCTTCGCGCAGGTGACCAATCCGCCGATTGACTCGATCCGGGAAAAAATCGTGACCGACACCGCGGTCTATCTCGGCTCGGAGGGCAATCTTCTGGAAGAAAAGAGCGCCAACTGCGCTGTCCTGGAAATCTCCAACCCGATATTAAGCGGCACCGACATGATGAAAATCAAGGCGCTGCAGCAGCCGCATCTCAGGTGTGCCGTGATCAGTATGCTGTATTATCCCAACACCTCGCTCCAGAAGGCGGTTGAGCAGCTGTGCTTCAGCTGTGACAGAGCCTATACGGCCGGGGCGAATATCCTTGTCTTAAGTGACCGCGGCGTTGATGAAAATCATCTGCCCATTCCCAGCCTGCTGGCTGTTTCTGCCGTGGAGCAGCATATGGTGCGCACCAAGAAATGCACACAGCTCTCCCTGATCGTCGAAAGCGGGGAACCGTGCACCGTGCATGAATGCGCTGCGCTGCTCGGCTTCGGGGCCAGGGCCGTTCATCCTTATCTTGCCCAGGAGTGCATCGTCGAAATGATTGATCTCGGCATTCTCGACAAGGACTATCACACAGCCATTGACGACTACAACCGGGCGGTCCGCGACGGCATTGTCAAAATCGCCGCCAAAATGGGTGTTTCAACCATACAGTCCTATCAGTCCGCGCGCATCTTTGAAGCGCTGGGTCTGGCAGACGATGTCATTGACACATACTTCTCGGGCACAGTGAGCGAAGGCGGTCCGGTAACTCTGAAAGACATCGAAAAGGATATCCTTTACCGCCATGCGCATGCCTTTGACCCGCTCGGCCTGCAGGTTGACACGACCCTTGACAGCATCGGCAGCCATGGTCTGCGCTCAGGCAACGAGGCGGAAAGCCATCTGTATTCACCGGAGGTCATTGTCGCCCTCCAGAAAGCCGCCCGCAGCGGGAAGTATGAGGATTATCAGCACTATACAGAACTTCTTTATGCGATGACGCCGCATCATCTGCGGGATACCTGTTCATTCAGGAGCGGAAACACACCGGTTCCCCTGGAAGAAGTGGAGCCGGCCGAAACCATCGTCATGCGCTTCAATACCGGCGCCATGTCATTCGGTTCTATTTCGAAGGAAGCGCACGAAACCATGGCGGAAGCGATGAACCGGCTCCATGCCCGCTCCAATACAGGGGAAGGCGGCGAAGATCCCGCCCGTTTCGGGACAATCCGCAATTCCGCGGTGAAGCAGGTAGCCTCCGGCCGGTTCGGCGTCAATATTGAGTATCTCAGCAGCGCCCAGGAAATCCAGATCAAAATGGCCCAGGGGGCCAAGCCCGGAGAGGGAGGCCATCTGCCGGCCAATAAAGTCTATCCGTGGGTTGCGGCAACCCGCTGCTCCACACCGGGCGTGGCTCTGATCTCACCGCCGCCCCATCATGATATTTACTCGATCGAGGATCTGGCCCAGCTGATCTATGATCTGAAAAACGCCAGCCGCGACGCCAGGATCTCCGTAAAACTGGTCAGTGAAAAAGGCGTCGGAACGGTTGCCTGCGGGGTTGCCAAGGCAGGCGCCAGTGTCATCCTGATTTCCTCCAATGACGGCGGTACCGGGGCGGCGCCGTACAGTTCGATTCATCATGCCGGTCTGCCCTGGGAGCTTGGCGTTATCGAGGCTCACCGCTGCCTGGCTGAAAGCAATCTGCGAGAAAAAGTGATTCTGCAGACAGACGGCAAGCTGATGAGCGGCCGGGATGTGGTGATCGCGGCGATGCTCGGCGCCGAGGAATTCGGCTTTGCCAGCGGACCGCTTGTGGCCATGGGCTGCATGATGATGCGGGTGTGCTCGAAGGACACATGTCCCTTCGGCATCGCGACCCAGAATGAAACACTGCGCCGGCGCTTTAAGGGAAAACCGGAACATGTCATGAATTATATGATGCTGATTGCCGAGGAAGTACGCCATATCATGGCACAGCTGGGCATCAGGACGATGGACGAGCTGATCGGCAGAAGCGATCTTCTTGTGTGCAATCCCGACATGCCTTACGCGGAAGAACTCAGGAACAGCCTTGAGGTCCGCTGTGAAAAGGGCAGTGAATTTGATTTCGGCCTGAATAACACAGTCGATATGAAGATTCTGATTCCCTGGTTTCACAGCAGTCTGAAAAAGGCAAAAAAAGGGCAGGCGGAACTGAAGCTGACGGCTTCCGACCGCACTGTCGGCACATTGCTGGGATCGGAAATCATCCGCACCGTCAAAACCAAGAGCCCGGATGACACCTGGGTTGTCAGGTGCACCGGTTCGGCAGGCCAGTCTTTCGGCGCGTTCATTCCCGCCGGTCTGACGCTGCGCCTGTACGGCGATGCGAATGACTATGTCGGCAAGGGCCTTT
>JAUNJW010000074.1 GCA_030533035.1 Erysipelotrichaceae bacterium | reverse complement strand
ACCTTTACCTTCGTTCCCTTTTACCAGGAGTTTTCAAAAAGGCATCCGGAAATCTGCCTGGAATGCCATACCGCCCACTCCCGGGAAGTATTCGCCAACATTGAATCAGGCAGATATGATCTCGGCTTTGCCGGTTCGGTATATTCAAGTCTGAACGTCAGAACCACTTTTCTGTTTGAGGAGCCGATGTTCCTGCTGGCCTCTTCGGACAGTCCCTATTACAACGGCATCTCACCGGCTGAGCTGTCCGCCGAAAATGAAATCTATCACCGCTGGAGTTCGGAATACGATCTCTGGCACAGAACATGGTGGCCGGCCCACCGCTGCCGTCTGCGGATTTCCACCGGCACAATGGCCAAGGATTATCTGGATGACCCGCAGCCATGGATCATTGCCTGCGTCAGCACCTGCCTGCAGCTGAGCGAATGCTATCATTTCTCTGTCTGCAGTCTTTCCGAAACCCCGCCGCCCAGAAAAATGCTGGCCGGCGGAAAGCCAGATCCAGAAGCTGGGCCGGCAAAATGCCATCCGAGTATTCAAAGAAGAACTGTTTGAATTCATCCGCTCAAATGTCAATTTGGATTCCATAATCTGATCAGGGATGCCATGGGCATCCCTTTTTCTGTACAAAAAGAAAAAGCCTGCATAAAGCAGGCATGCAAATCAGAGATAGTGGTCGAACAGCCAGCGGCCGAATCCGTCTTCGCCGGCCGGATACTCTGTAATGGCGTCGGCGATTGCCTTGTTCTCAGGCATCCCGTTGCACAGGCACACCGAATAGCCGGCCATCTTCATCATTTCCAGGTCATTTTCCGCGTCGCCGAATGCCATGACGTCTTCCATGTCAATGTTGTTGGCTTTGCAGTATTCAAGGACAGCGTTGCCCTTGGAGTTTCTTCTGTCCTGGAATTCAAGAAGATCGACTCTTGTCTTGAAGGAATAGAAGACATCATTCTCGATCGACTTGGCCAGCGGCACGACAAATTCATCCATTTCCTCGGCGGAGTGGGTTCTGTACATGATCTTGCCGACAGGCTCTTCCCAGAATTCCTCCAGGCTTTCAACGATCAAAGAATCGTTGTTGTTTCTTTTGGCGCTGGCCCTTAACAGCTCGTCATCCCATCTTGCCAGCATATAGCCGGGACGGTAGATGAACGGGTTGCAGTTGGAGGGCTCCATGCCGAGAATGATATGTTTGATTGTCTCCGGCTGCAGCGGGTTGAGAACGGTTGTCTCATCCTTTCGGGAATCATAGACCTCGCCGCCGTTGAGGCCGATGATGAAATCGAACTGGAAGCCCAGGTTCCATTCCTTATAGTGGTCCATGAGTCTCTGCCAGAGCGGTCTGCCGGAGGCCAGTCCAAGCAGGACGCCGCGGTTATGGAGTTCAATCAGGGCCCTGCGGTTGATCTCGCCGAATTCAGTGTTTTTGTCACGCAGCGTGCGGTCGATGTCGGCCACGACGATTTTATATGTCTTTTTCATACAGACTCCTTTTTCAGCGCTGAATGCGGATGCCGTCAATGAAGACATCCGACACGGAAGAAAGACTGGAGAAAAGATCGCCGTCATAGATGACAAGATCCGCGTCTTTCCCCTTTTCAATGGAACCGATCCGGTCTGCGCACAGGATGTGCGCTGCCGGATGGATGGTGATTGCTTTCAGTGCCTCAAAGGGGTCCATGCCTGCCTTGACACACCAGCCGGCGTAAACAGGCAGATAGGAAATCATTGAGAACGGATGGTCAGTCACAATGGAAACCGTGCAGCCTTTCGCCGAAAGGATTCCGGCGGTTTCCCATGACTTGTTTTTCACTTCCGGCTTGGAAGCGTGCATCATGGTCGGCCCGACCGCCAGCGGATACTTTTCTTCCGCCAGAAGATCGGCGATCAGATGGCCTTCCGTCACATGTTCCAGGGTCAGCAGGACGTCAAATTCCTTCGCGATCCGGATTGCCGTCAGGATGTCATTGGCCTGATGGGCATGGGCCTTGAGCGGAATTTCCTTCCTGATGACAGGAATCATGGATTCAAGCTTGAAATCAAAAGCAGGCTCTTTGGCCGGATCGCCGGCCGCGGCTTCTTTCTTTGCCAGTTACTGCTGTGTCTTAAAAAGGATTTCTCTTAAGTGGGCTGCCGTCGACATTCTCGCCCGGTTGCCCTTGTCACGGTAAACCGCCTTGGGATTTTCGCCGAAGGCGCATTTCATCGCGATGGGATCGCGGATCACCATTCTGTCGGCGCTGATCCCCTGCGTCTTGAAAGCGGCCCATGTGCCGCCGACCACATTGGCGCTGCCCGGTCCGGTCGCCACCGATGTGACGCCGGCGTTCCGTGCCCGTGCAAAGGATTCATCAAACGGGTTGACGCTGTCAATCGCCCGCAGCTGCGGCGTCAGGCAGTCGCTCATCTCGTTGTAGTCGCTGCCTTCAAAGCCGATGCCGGTGCCGGCCACGCCGACATGGGTATGGGCGTCGACAAAGCCGGGATAAATATCCTTCCCCTGGGCGTCGAAGATTTCAGCGTCCTCTGATAAATCAAGACCGATGTCAAGGATCTTCCCGTCACTGATCAGAATATCAGCTCTGTACGGATCCCTGTTCACGGCGTCGTGAATCAGCCCGTTTCTGATTACCAGCATGGCTTTGCCTCCCTCATGTCGTCCTTTTCCAGGGCCAGCAGCTGCTCTTCCATCGCAGCCGGCAGGATATAATGGCTCGCGTCGTAGGAAATCAGCTGCGGGGCGTGGATCAGTTCAAGGAAATGGCGGTAGTCCGTCTGCAGGAACGTACGCCTGGAATGCTGGGTGACCGCCCTGGCAAAATAACGGTCGCAGACAATCTCGTCACCGGTCGCCGGATCGATCATGCCGAACGGCGGCCGCGGTTCCTTCGGGATGATCATGTCCACCCCGGCGGTGATTGTAAAGACGCCCTGATAGCCCTTGTGGTCATCGGAAAGATATACGTGGCAGGAGCACCAGTAGTAGTCAATCGCCTGCAGTCTTGCCAGTTCAGCGGCAAAGGACCTGTCATCCATCGCCCTGAGCTTTTCTGTTTCCAGCGTCAGCGGCCACAGGGCGCCATGGATCATCGTGACCCCGTCGCTGTAGTTTTCCCTGGCCCTGATCCGGTTGGCCCTTGTCCTGTCCTTCAGCATTTCCCCAAAGGTTCCGATATCCTCTTTCCGGTATTCACTGTTTTCAAAGACAAATGTTTTCGTGTGCCATCTTTTCATGACCCGTTCCATGCACATGCAGACCTGGTCAATATCGCCAGCCGTTGTCAGGCCCGGCAGCTGGATGCCGATTTCATCGCGCATGTTGCGCTGCCACAGCATGCGGAAGCCGGTGCCGGGATTTTCCGGATCGAAGGCGATCATGAATCCTTCGTCGGGAATCATGTCAAAAAACCTCAGGAACCGGTCATGCATGCCTGCTTTCAAAACGCCGGCGGTGATGTCCTCCTCCTTGAGTCTGTATCTGAAGATTCCGTTCTGTCTGATTTTTATTTCAAATGGCATAGCTTTAAATATCGATCTTTTCCATTCCGTCGATCTGTTCAAAATACATTCTGGCGCACATGTCGTAGTTCAGCGGAGTGACGGCGATATAGCCCTGTTCCACCGCCTCGACGTCGCTGATTCTTTCCTTTGTGCTGGCGGCTTCAATCATTTCATCGCCATCCAGCCGCAGGAAGAACTGACCGTCCTTCTCAACCATGAGAACCGGCCGTTTATAATCCACGTGATCATGAAGATCTGTCACCTTCACGCCGCGGATTTCCCCTTTAGGCACATTGATATTGAGAATGAACCGGTGCCTGTCCTCAGATTTCATAAAGAGCGGGATCAGTTTTCTGACACATTCCGCCGCCGGCCTGAAATCACCGCCGTCATAAGCACATAAGGACACCGCGATGCCCGGGGTGCCGAGAATCATCGCTTCCCCGGCCGCCGCCACGGTGCCGGAGTAAATGACATCGGAGGCCATGTTGCGGCCGAAGTTGATGCCGGAAATGACCAGGTCCGGCTTCACGCCGAAAGCGCCGCAGACGCCGTAATAGGCACAGTCCGCAGGTGTTCCGTCAATGGCCCAGGCTCTGACAGCTCCCGGGACTTTTCTTTCCTCGCATCTGTTGTCTTTATAAAAATATGTGACGCTGTGCGAAAAAGCGCTGCGCTGGCTCATCGGGGCCGCGACATACACGTCATACTCATCGCTGAGGGCGTCCACCAGGGTAGCCAGGCCTTCAGACTGGATGCCGTCATCATTTGTGATCAGAATGTTCATTGATATATCTCCACAAGGATTATACAAAGAAAATGTACGTGTTTCCAACTTTTCACATCCGTTGAAATGATCCCCGGGTTCTGTTACGATGCAGACAGATGAGGGCATGATATGGAACTTCTTGAAACGGTAAAGAAAATTTACGACGAGCACCTGCCGGCCAGCTACATCCAGCGCTCCGAAGAGGAAAAGGACGCCTTGAAAAAACTCAATGCGCTCAACAGAAAACTCAATCCGGATTCCGCCGAGTGGGAAAAAATGGATGACCTGTTCCAGGAGCTCGCGGACCAGGCCGAGAAAACCGGCTTCATCGCCGGCTTCACCTACGCTCTGACCTTTATGGAAAAGGTCTATGGCCTGAGCGATCTTGACTCCCTCTTCAAAGAAGACTGACATTCAAAAGCCATATCCGTTTTCCGGGATATGGCTTTTTCCTGTTTAATCCTTGTTGTTTTTTGTGAAGCGTTCCAGGAAATCAGCTGTCCTGACGGCCGCTGTGGAAAGTGTTTCGATCGCGGCGCCGCTGAGATCGACGACCGTTCCGTCGGTCTTGACCACTTCCACCTTTGTGCCGACATTGGCTGTTAACAGCACTGCCGCGACGCTGGCCAGAGGCGCCAGCCGCACGGCGAGCAGCGAGCCGATGACACCGGCGTTTGCCGAGAAGCTGAAGATCTCCTTATCGTCCTTGTTCCGGATGACAACCCGGGTAACATTGCCCTTGCGGAGCGTTTCCTTCAGCTGGTCCAGAATTGCCTGAACCTGTTCCTTGTTGAAAGCTGCCATAATCAATCTAAATCCTCCCCATCGCTTGCGATGCATTTTTTATACCAGAAGAAGGAATCCTTGCGGCTTCTTGCCAGGGTTCCGTTTCCTTCATCATCCCTGTCGACATAGACAAAGCCATAGCGTTTTCTCATTTCACCGGTGCCGGCGGAAACCAGGTCGATGCAGCCCCACATGGTATAGCCCATCAGCGGGATGCCGTCGAGATTGACCGCGTCGCGCATGGATTTGATGTTGGCCCTGAGATAGTCAATTCTGTAGCTGTCATGGACACTGCCGTCCTCTTCCTTCACGTCAGCCCAGCCGATGCCGTTTTCAACGATAAACAGCGGCTTGTGATAGCGGTTGAACAGCTGGTTGAGGGCAATTCTAAGCACATCCGGATCGGTTGCCCAGTCCCAGGCATTGGTTTCCAGATACGGATTCTTCACAGCGTAGGCGAACATGTTGCCGCCGCCTTTGACGCCTTCCTTTTTTGCCGAAACTGTCGAGCTTCCGTAGCAGCTGAAGGACAGGAAGTCGCACGGATATGTCTTCAGGATCTCCAGGTCATCCGCTTCCATCTTCACATCAATGCCTTCGCGCTTATACTCTTCCAGCTTGTAGTTGGGATATCTGCCGAGCATCTGCACATCGGAATAGAAACATGTGTCGTCCATGAACTTCAGCGCCATCAGCTGGTCGGCCGGGTCGCATGTGTAGCCGTAAACCGGCTGGTATGCCAGCATCATGCCGATCTGAAGATCCGGATCCATCTCATGGGCCGCCTTTACGGTAAGAGCGGACGCCATGAACTGGTGGTGGGCTGCCTGGGCCCGGTTGAACGGCGTGTCATGGAGAACGCCGCCGCCCATGTAGGGCATCATGCCGATGGCGTTGATTTCATTGAATGTCAGGTAATATTTAACCTTGCCCCGGAATCTTTCAAAGCAGGTCTTCGCGTAATTGACATAGAAATCAATCAGTTCGCGGCTGACCCAGCCGTCGTAGTGGTTGGCCAGATACAGCGGCGTTTCATAATGGGAAAGTGTGACCAGCGGTTCAATGCCGTATTTCCTGCACTCGTCAAAGACGTCGCTGTAGAACTGCACGCCTGCCTCATTGGGTTCCTTCTCATTTCCCTTCGGGAACATTCTTGCCCAGTTGATGGAGAGACGGAAGCAGCGGAAGCCCATCTCGCCCATTAAGGCAATGTCTTCCTTGTAATGCCCGTAGAAATCCGTCGCTGTATGGCTGGGATAATAGTAGCCTTCCGCCGTGACAACCTCTGCCCCTTCCGGCAGGTTCATGGTCGTTCCGAATCCGGACGGCTGTTCATGGATCTTTCCTTCGGTGTCTTTCCAGGTGATCCGGCGGGGAACTGTGTGGGAGCCGTTGGTCATCGCATCGGAAGTGCTTAAGCCCTTTCCTCCTTCGAGATATCCGCCTTCATACTGGTTGGCAGCTGTCGCGCCGCCCCATAAAAACGTTTTCGGGAATTTCATTATCATTTTCTCCTGTTCTGCTGATTTCATTATATGCACCGCCGGGTCTGAATGACAGTGACATTCCCGTGAAAATGTAAAAGCCCGGACGCATCCGGGCTTCAGGTTAAGTGGTGGGGAAGATGGGACTTGAACCCACACGGTGTTGCCACCAACGGATTTTAAGTCCGTTGCGTCTGCCGATTCCGCCACTTCCCCATAAAAATAAAGTGGAGGTGCCTGCCGGGGTCGAACCGGCGATCACAGAGTTGCAGTCTGTTGCCTTACCACTTGGCTAAGGCACCATAGAAACCCCCACTTGCCAAACCATTATATACACGGATGAAAACATTTGCAAGAACAATCCGAACGCTTCCATGCCAAATTGAACGGATGTCATATGCGGCCCCTGCAGCCTTTTTCGTGCCGCTGTATAACCCCACCGGCAGAAAACATGCATTATATGGAGAAATTCAACCATCCCTTCATTGAAGAGACCTGATGGAAATGGTAAATTATACGTGTATGGCTCGCAAGGTAACAATCAACGATATTGCCGAAATTGCAGGTGTCTCCAAGGCAACTGTTTCCTTTTTCCTGAACGGGAAAACGAATAAAATGTCTGCCGAAACATATGAGCGGATCCGCAGCGCGATCGAAGAGACCGGCTACAGCCCGAGTGTGGCCGCCAGGTCGCTCAACGACAAGAGTCCGCACCTTTTCGGCGTTATTATCGGCAATATCACAAAGCCCTTCGCCAACCGGATCGTCAAGGGAATTGAAGACTACGCCAATGAAAACAGCTATATGACAATCGTCGCTTCCTCTGAGTTCGAACCGGAAAGAGAAATGTCATATATCAAGTCCATGCTGGCGCTTGGCGTGGATGGCTTTCTGATCCAGCCGACAGTGAATTTCAATGAAATCCGCAAAACCCTGGATATTGACAAGCCGATCGTTTTCTTCGACTCAGCCCCGGCCGGCGAAGACCAGATGTATGTCAAAACCGACAACTACGAATCTGTCCGCCATGCGACCTCACGGCTGATTGAGAAAGGCTATACGCATTTCATCATCATCTCCAACAATCCTTATGTCCTGCAGACCAGAATCGAGCGTTCCAGAGGATGCACCGACCTGCTGGAAGAAAAGAAAATCCGGTATGACCGGATCATTCTGCCGGCCGACGCTGACCAGGAACGTCTGATCCCGCAGCTCTATCCGCTGCTGGACAAATACCGCAATGTCTGCATCTTCACCCTGAACAGCACCCTTCTGCAGCTGACATGGACTGCCCTTGCCCCTTACCGCTGGCGTGTTCCGGAAATCGGGCTGATCGGATATGACCATGAAACCTGGTGCGATTATGTGGTTCCGTCCATCACCACAATCAGCCAGCCCTCTTACGAGGAAGGCTATACGGCGGCGCAGATCCTGATGGACGCCATCCATGAACGCCACGAGATTGACCGCGTGCAGGTTCTTAAATCCGAACTGCGGGAAAGACAGTCAACTGACCTGCAGCCGGAACAATAAGCACTAAAAAAACCTGGAATTTTGATATGATCCCGCCAAAGTAGACACACGAAATATACAAACGTGTATCTATGGAGGTGGGATTTTATCATGGGAAGGAAATCAAAGATAACCTATGAAGATAAGCTCAAGGCATGTGAGGATTATATAAAAGGTAAAGGTATGGCTTCTGAGATAGCAGAAGCTATCGGTGTGAGCTATGAGGAATTAAGAACATGGGTAAACAAGTACCGTACGAATGGTCCGGAATCATTAATGCCGAAGCTGAAGAACAGTTCGTATACCAAAGAGTTCAAAGTCAAAGCAGTAGAAGATTATCTTTCGGGTGGCGGATCACTGTGGGATATATGCAATAAATATCAGATCCCAAGTCACCACACCCTACGTAACTGGATAGCCAAGTATAATGAACTCAAAGAGCTTGAGGATTATATTCCCAAGCCGGAGGTCTATACAAAGATGGCATATCGCAAGAAGACAACGCTGAAAGAGCGTGAAGAGATCGTAAAGTACTGCATTGAACATAATTATGATTACAAGAACACTGCAGCCGTTTATGACGTTTCGTACAGCCAGGTGTACAGCTGGGTACAGAAGTACCGGGAGAATGGCAGCGAAGGACTCAGCGACAAACGCGGAAAGCGCAAAACTGAAGAAGAGCTCTCAGAGGTGGAGAAACTGCAGCGTCAGAACAAGATCCTGGAAGCGAGAATCAGAGAGCTGGAGATGGAGGCTGTGCTGTTAAAAAAAGTTCAGGAAATCGAAAGGAGGCGATCTTCTCAAAAGCGAAAAA
>JAUNJW010000279.1 GCA_030533035.1 Erysipelotrichaceae bacterium | reverse complement strand
GGATTCCTGAACCGGATGGCTCTGGTCCTGCCGGAAACGGTACGGACCGGAGTTGTCAGGCGGTCCAAGCTGAAAAATCTTAAGGCAAAAGAAAAGAAGAAATAGAAAAAGGAGGCTGATGAGATTCATCAGTCTCCGCTGTCTTTATGGAACAGTTTATCCCAGTACAGCCTGATTCTGACCGTGAATTTCCGCTCTGCCGGAACAGTGATGGAAATTCCTTCATTGAAGAGGGTCAGGCCGTTGCGTGTGATGGTGATGACGCCGGTGACCTCGTAGGGCTCAAGTCCGGCTGTGACTTCTTCGGGAAGCGTGGATGTCAGCTTTGTGTCTTCAATCCGGGGCAGATCCCAGACAATTGACTGGTCAGAGAAGATATCCACCGTATCATCGTGGTCGGAATAATGGATGATCACCGTATCCAGGCGGTTTCCGGGCTGGGTGATTGTCACCTTTTCATAATTGTGCAGGTTTGAAAGGATTTTTGCGGCGTCGGTCAGGTGGCCGCTGGCATACATGCTGTCTTCATCGGCATGCGCGTTGATCCCGACAATCTTCATATCATTGATCTCAGCCCACCAGGCAAGGCAGTGGCCCGCCTCCCAGGTGAATCCGGTCTTGGAACCGATCAGGCCGTCCAGACTGATGCCGAGGTTTTTCGCCGGTGAAACGGTGGTTGACAGCATCTCGATTCCCTGGGGATACCACTGGGTCGGGGTGGAGACATATCTGGCAGTCGAGAAGATCTCACGGAATGTCTCGTTTTCAACACAGTAGGCCAGAATTTCAGCAAATTCGCGGGCCGTGCTGTAATGGTCATCCTCATGCAGGCCGGTGGTGTTTGAGAAGTGTGTTTCCGTAAGCCCGAGTTCGGCGGCTTTCTGGTTCATCAGTTCGACATAGGCGTCAATTCCGCCGGCACACTCATATGCCAGGGCATTGGCAGCGTCGGCGCCGGAGGGCAGGGCAACGCCGTACAAAAGATCCCTCACCGTTACCGTGTCATCTTCCGCAAACCCGGCCACGGAGGCATTGGCTTCCCGCAGGCCCGCCAGCATTTCCGCGGTGATTGTCACATTCCTGTCGAGGTCAGGCAGTTTTTCAATGGCGACAATGGCGGTCACGATTTTCGTCATCGAAGCCGGATACATACGCTCCTCACTGTTTTTCTCACTGAGGACCTGACCGCTTTCATAATCGAAAATATAAACATAGTCGCTGGCTGTGCCTTCAACAATGTCGGGATACGGATCCAGTGCCTGCGCCGGCAGGATCATATGCGCTGCGGCCAGCAGCGAACAGGCCGCGGCTGTCAGTTTTCTTGTCAGTCTTTTTAATTCCATGGCTGTATTGTAATCCTTCCTGTCCGCTTAGACAAATTAAGTTCAGTCAATTCTGACCTGGGTGATGTCGTCATATTTCCTTGTGAAGTAATAGGAGTACAGCACATTCAGATAATACTCCATGCAGGCATGGGATGAGAAGTTGGCGTAGCGGCGGTATTTTTTCTCTTTGTCCGGCAGATACAGGACAATATCGCTGAGTTCCGTCAGCCTTCCCTGGCGCAGGCTGGTCAGGGTGATGGTATGAACATGGTTTTTTGCCAGGATGTCCGCGCATTCCAGGGTGGATTCCGTGACGCCGGAGAAGGACAGCAGGATACCGCAGTCCTCACTTTCCAGGGTCTGGGCAAGATGGCGCTGCTCGCCATAGACAGGCGAACTGAGGAACTGGTTGAAACCGGCCCGCATCATCCTGGCCTGGAAGGCAAGACCGGCCAGAAACGCGTCGCCGACGCCGAAGATCACAATCCGCCGGGCACTCATCATGATTTCACATGCTTTTTCAAAGTCCTCTGCCGAGGAGGTGACCAGAGCCCTTGCCTCGCGCAGGGATTCGGCGGTCAGCTTCTCCAGCCGGGAGGCAATCTCACGGATGCCGTCTTCTTTGTGGAAAGGAATATTCGCGTCGATTTCACTGATCAGCTGCTTCTCCTGTTCCAGTTCGGCGGAAAAGCGGATTTTGAATTCCTGGTAGCCGCTCAGGCCGATCCGCTGGCAAAGGCGGATGACCGCGGCCGGCGAGGTGTAGGTTTCCCTGGCCAGGGCGGCGGCGCTCAGTGAAAGGATTTTGTATTTCTGTTTCAGGATATAGCCGGCAATCACCTGTTCATTATGGGTGAAGCCGTTCTGTTCTTCGAGCTGGCGGATGATTTTCATGACTTCATTTTATCTGTTTTGAAATAAAATTTCATCCGATTTGAAACGCTTTGGATCAAAAATGAAAGTTCCTGCCAAGATGGTCCGGCCGCATTGTTTTCACCGGTCAGTTCATATATATTCAGTTTGTAAAACAGACGAAGGAGATAATGATAATGGCTGAAAAGAAAAGAGTTAAAATCGTCACAATCGGCGGCGGCTCAAGCTACACACCGGAACTGATGGAAGGCTTCATCAAGCGTTATGAAGAGCTTCCTGTAAAGGAAATCTGGCTCTGCGACGTTGAAGCAGGAAAAGAAAAGCTCGAAATCGTCGGCGCCATGGCCCAGAGAATGTGGGACGCCACACCATATGACGTCAAGGTTCATCTGACCCTCGACAGAAGAGAAGCGCTGCCCGGCGCTGACTTTGTCACCACCCAGTTCCGTGTCGGTCTGCTCGACGCGAGAATCAAGGACGAAAGAATCCCGCTGTACTACGGCATGCTCGGCCAGGAAACCAACGGTGCCGGCGGTATGTTCAAGGCTTTCAGAACAATCCCTGTCATTCTCAGCATTATTGAAGACATGAAGGAACTCTGCCCGGATGCCTGGCTGATCAACTTCACCAACCCGTCCGGCATGGTTACCGAAGCTGCCATCAAGTGGGGCGGCTGGAAGAAGAC
>JAUNJW010000073.1 GCA_030533035.1 Erysipelotrichaceae bacterium | reverse complement strand
CGTGGTTGTAGACAATCCACTGGCCGCGGTCAATGTTCAGGGCTTCCATCCGGTCAAACGGCGTGTTGGAATAATCGGCGATTGTCTGCTCGTCCATTTCAAAGGGATGGTGGTCATTGAAGAACATGATGACCGTGTCGTCCAGCTTCCCTGCCTTTTCAAGTTCCTGCAGCAGGTATTCCATTGCCGCGTCGAAGTCCATGGATTTGGAAAGATAGGATTTGACAGCGTCGGGATACTCCGGGTGGACCTTGTTGATCCTGTCGAGATAGCGGGTGCCGAGCACCGAGTATTTCTGATACGGATAATGCATGGCCGAGGTGATGATCGCGGTCATGAATTTATCCTCGTTGATGAACTTGGGAACCGAAAGCTCCATCAGCTCCAGGTCCGACTGCCAGCCGGTCAGGGTGTGGATGGGCAGGTCATCGTAGTTCAGATAAACCTGGCAGCCTTCATTGGCATAGTAGGTCCGTCTTTCATAATACTGGTCCCACCAGTTGTGATAGGCCGAGGTTGTATATCCTGCGTTTACAAACTGCTGGAAAATGCCGTTGGGGAACGCGTTGTCCTTGTATTCATTTTCCGTACAGACCGCGTTGTCGGGAATCAGTCCGGTCTCCGTGATAAAGCCGGTGTCGCCGGTTGTGCAGTTGTAGCGCGGTGTGTAATGGTTGGTAAAGTCCCACCCTTCTCTCATCAGCCGGCACAGGGTCGGCGTCAGGTCTTCGTCAAAGGCCATGTAGTCAAGTGACTCAACCATGATATAAATGAAGTTTTTGCCTTCAAAGATTCCGGTCATTTCATTGAATTCCGTGGAAGGCCGGTTGAGCAGATAGGAGTCGATGGTTTTGAGAACTTCATCCTCTTCCCCGCCGCGGACTTCCTTCCAGTGCGTGTCATCAATCTGGCGGATATTGGCGGTGGCGGGATCTTCCTCTTCCTCCTCTTCCTCGATGGTGATTTCATCGGTATTGCGCAGACCGGTGGTCATGTCGCGGATCAGGAAGCGGTTGAGGCCGAATTCCATGAATCCCTTGGAAATATACGCCGGATTGTTGTAGAGAGAATCCAGGTCGGCCGCATGCACGGTGATGACGCCGGCCAGGTTGACAAGAAGGCCGAGCACCACAAAGACGGCGACGCCGGCGCGTTCGGTCTCCTTTTTTGTCTTTACTTTGAATGACCAGACTGTCACCAGCAGCGGCGCCAGGAATATCAGCAGGTATTCCGGCTTCAGGCAGTTGAGGAAAGGCTCGATGAATTCCGAGACCTTCGTTCCCTGCCCGGCGCTTTTCAGTGAAATATAATGTCCGAGCAATCCGTTGTAGCCAAGCTGGAACACCGCATATATAGGCAGGAACCAGTTCAGAACGGCAATCACCGCCCGGCCGAGATACAGCGGCAGCAGGCTGCAGAGGCCGGCCGCGATCAGGGCATAGGCAAAGGAAAACAGTGTAATCCGGATCAGGGACAGGTCGAACATCGTCGGGAAACTGAAAAACCTGAACAGCATTTCACTGCACATTGCGACTATGAAGCACTTCAGTGCTGACTGTACAAAAAAACCGTTTTTATCCATACAGGCTCACAACAGCAGTATTTTAGCACAGATGCCCATGATCAAAAACACTGAGATCAGAGCAGAATTCTGAAGTTTTCACCGATGAATCCGCAAAAGAAAGAAAACCGGCATGATTTTCATCAGCCGGTTTCACGGTGTTTCAGCCCAGAAGTTCAAAGCCCTTCCTGTACGCTTCCCTGAGTTCCTCAAGTTCCTGCGGCGTCATTTCCCGCTCATAGGCGACATGTCCTTCGACCGTACCGCTGTGCTCGGAAACAACCTTGCCGTCTTTGATGAAGAAGACATGGGGCGTGTACAGGTGTTTTATGCCGTTGTCGTCATACTCGAAATAGTCGCCGAGGATTTCCACCAGCAGATCATAATCCTCCAGGTCAAGATTGCTCTGCCAGGAAGGATCCCTGCGGGTATCCGCATAGCCGACCTTCATGCCTGCTTTCTTCGCCTCTTCATTGAGGACAGGCACGGCGTCGATGCACCAGGGGCACTTGGCAAAGCCGAAGTAGATGACAAAGGTCTTCCCTTTTTCCATCTGTTCTGCGGCTTCCCTGACACTCATGTCATAGAAGACATGGTTCTCATCGGTAAATCCCTCATACCCGCTCATATCGCTTTTTGCCTGAGTGGCGCAGGCAGAAAACACAGGCAGGAAGACGGACAGCAGTATCAATAAAAACTTTTTCATTCAGCCTTCAGCGCCTCAATCGCTGCCAGCAGGGAATCATAGACGCCGCCTGTCGCCATAGCCCGGATTTCATCCGTCGGCTGCGACATGTCGGGGATCATGATTGTCCTGCAGCCGGCATTGTATCCGGCCATGACGCCGTTGAACGCGTCTTCAAAGACATAGCATTCTTCCGGCGCAATGCCGAGCTCCTCAGCTGCTTTCAGGAAAATATCCGGAGCCGGTTTGCCGTTTGCCATGCCGGATCCGCTGACAATCACCTCAATATAGTCTTCGGTATTTGTATTCTGCAGGTTGCGGCGGATGACTTCTTCGGTGGAACTGGAAGCGACTGCCATCCTGACGCCCTTCTCACGGAAGAATTCAAGAATTTCGTGGACGCCCGGCTTTTCGGGAGTAAACTCAATCAGGTCATCATGGACACGCTGTTTGACCAGGGCGGCGATCTCAGAACCGTCCTCAACACCGTAGTATTTTTCAATGACGCTGTTCATGAGTTTTCCGGATGTGCCGCAGATGCTGTATTTGAAATCTTCGGCCAGCTCGATGCCCATTTCAGCGGCAGTTTTATTCCAGTTTTTCTGCCAGATCTGCTCTGTGTCGAACATCAGTCCGTCCATATCAAAAATTGCGCCTTTAAGCATTGTAATTTCCTCCTTGGATCTGAATTTATCATAGCATGAATTAACTAATTGCCTTGTGACATTCATACAAAAACAGTATTATTATTTTAGTTACAGACGTAAGTCTAAGGAGGAAAATTTATAATGCTTAGGATTGGTATGCTGACTAGCGGTGGCGACTGTCAGGCACTCAACGCAGCGATGCGCGGTGTATATAAATCAATCATGAACAACGCGACTGAACCGGTGGAATTCTACGGTTTCCTCAACGGTTACCAGGGCCTCATGTACGGAAGATTCAAGCTTTTGACAGACCGTGATTTCACAGGTCTTATGACAAAGGGCGGAACATTCCTGGGCACCAGCCGCACACCGTTCAAAGAAATCCGCAAACCCGACAAAGACGGCAACGACAAAGTCGCACTGATGAAGCAGACTTACTACAAACTCATGCTTGACTGCCTGGTCATGCTCGGCGGCAACGGCTCCACAAAGACTGCGGGTCTCCTCTCTGAAGAAGGACTCAACGTGGTTACCCTTCCGAAGACAATCGACAACGACCTGTATGGCACCGACATGACATTCGGCTTCCAGTCCGCTGTTGACATCGCGACAAGAGCGATTGATGAAATCCATACAACCGCCAGCTCACACAACCGTGTCTTCATCGTTGAAGTCATGGGCCACAAGGTTGGCTGGCTGCCGCTCAATGCCGGTATGGCAGGCGGCGCCGACATCATCCTGCTGCCGGAAATCCCGTATGACATCAAGAACGTCGCCGACGCGATTGAAGAAAGAGCCAGAACAGGCCATCACTTCACAATCATCGCGGTAGCCGAAGGCGCAATCTCCAAAGAGGACGCTGCCCTCTCCAAGAAGGAGTACAAGAAGAAGCTTGCCAAGTCCAAGTATCCTTCCATTTCTTACGAAATCGCTGCCCAGATCCAGGAAATGACAGGCCGCGAAGTCAGAGTCACAGTTCCGGGCCACACCCAGCGCGGCGGCCAGCCCTGTGCATATGACAGAGTCTTCGCAAGCCGTCTCGGCGCGGAAGCAGGCAAACTGATCCTCAAGAAGCAGTACGGCTTCATGGTCGGCTACAAGAACCGTGAAATGGTCAAGGTTCCGCTCAAGGAAGTTGCCGGCAAACTCAAGGTCATCGACCCGAAATCCGAAATCATCAAGGAAGCCAAGATGCTCGGCATCTGCTTCGGCGACTGATCAATTTCAAGGCACTTCAGGAGTTCCCGTCCGGGGACTCCTTTTTCTGTGCGAAAGAAAAAGAACGCTTCTGCGTTCCTTTCACTTCTTCTCAATTTTCCTGACCGGAATCCATATGGCGCTGCGGTAATCCGGGTCTGACTTGTTGCCATGGATGCAGTCATACCATTCAACATTGGCAAAACCGCAGAATTCATATTCCGTATTCCCCGGCAGCCACTCCTGGAAGATCTGTGTGTTCACTGTCTGCATCGCTTCCGGCAGCGGTCCGGTGCACGGGAACACGGCCCAGTCGCAGCGCGGGAATTCATAGACACTCATCCCTTCCGGCACTTCGCCGCCGGCATATTTTCCGGCGACCAGATAGCGGAATCTGCCCTCCCCCAGATCATCGATACAGACGCCGTATTCGCCGATGCAGTTGTCCACGATCGCTTTTTCATATGCATTCGCCGGTTCATTGCCGGCATAAACATTGTCTGCGTACTTTTCACAGATTTCATCCCAGAAAAGCGGAATCTCCCTGTACGCGGTCTGATTTGAGAATTCCCTTTCAAACCCGATCACCTTGAAGGGAAACATCGGTGTTATTGTATATTCCATCTCACTTCCTCCCTGTATTGTCACCCTGATCTTGAGCGGCAGGAAACTTCTGAATTCAGCTCCCTGGCGCACCTGGGTCGGCGTCACGCCATGAAAGCGGGAGAATGCCCGGGCAAAGCTTTCCGGCGTTTCCCAGCCGTACCGCAGCGCGATATCGATGACCCTGTCATCCGTATTTTTCAGAGCGAGCGCCGCTTCGTACAGCCTGCGGCTGCGGAGATATTCTCCGATTCCGAACCCCGTCATGACAGAGAATCCGCGCTGAAGAAAGAACGGGGACAGATGCACCCTCTCAGCGATGTCCTGCACGCTGATCTCTTCTTCCAGATGTTCTTCGATATATGCAATTGTCTCACGTATGCATGCAAGCCATTCCATTTCCTGACTCCTTTCCCTGACATTTACAGTATACCTGCCAAGGCGCCTGATATCCTGACATCTGCTGTTCAGATCTGTCAGAAAAAAACTGATCCGGAATTCCGGATCAGGCTTTTGCTTTTCTGTTTTTCAGGATGACAGTCAGTGAGATGACCACCGGCACCAGCATGATTCCCATGCCAAGCAGAGCGACCGAGCGGGCGCCGAAGGCGTCCATCAGTGTTCCTGAGTATGTCAGGGCGATAATGCCTGCGAATGAGCCGTACATGGCGTCGGACAGGGAATGGGCTGTGTTCTTGAGCGGTCCGGTCACATTCTTCTCGGTGATTTCTCTCATCGTCGGCAGCATGACACCATAGCTGACATTGTTGAAGACGGTGCCGAGAATGACCATTGCCGGGGCAACGGCTGTATAAGTCAAAGCCATCGTCACCAGGACACAGAAGCACATCACGAACAGACGCAGGTCGGAAGGATACCGGCGCATACTGCCGGAGATGAAAATAAAGACTGCCTGGACCATGACGCCGATAAACGCGTCAAGACCGAGAACCGACACATCGCCGCCGACGCTTGAGATGATGACCGTCTTCAGGTTGTTGAACGGCGAAGCCGCCAGACCGGTGAAGAACAGGATCACCAGCAGAAACATATACGGACGGATCTTCAGCAGATCTTTTGTGTTGGCCTTCTGGGCTGCGCCCTTTCTTTCCTCATAGGGCATCTCTGCCGTGAAGAAAGCCAGCACAAGTACCGCAAGAGCGGCGGCACCGGCCATCACCGGCATCATGACATAGCCGAAGGAACTGATCAGGCGTCCCATCACCAGCATCATCACCGCGTAGCCGACAGAGCCGAGGGATCTTGCCCGGCCGTAAACAGAAGCGTCACGGTTGAAGCTTCTCAGCATCCATGAATCAAGATTGGAGCCCAGCGGCGCGAACAGGAAGCCGAAGAGCGGATACAGGGCCGCGGCAATCCAGACATTCTTTGAGGCCATGAACCAGACTGCCATGGCAGCGGCGGCAGCTGCCGTGAATTCAAAGAGGAAGACCCTGCGGTTGGTCTTTTTCCGGTCACACAGACCGCCCCAGAAGAAAGCGCCGGCAAAGCAGCATCCCATATAACATGCCAGCATCAGCGAGAGCACGCCCGCACTCAGGCCGCAGGCAAGCAGATAGGCCGAAGCGTATCCGGCAAAAGCGGCGATAAATGCCCAGTACAGCGCGTCAAGGCCGGCAAATTTGACAAAGGTTTTCAGATCGACAGCGTTCATAAAATCCCCTCCGCGGGTATCTTATCAGCACGCCGGTATCTCTTCAACAACAATGAACATTTTTTCCATCCCCTGCCGGATCATGCATGTTCCATAATTAAATGTGATTATTTTAATAAGCAATTGACACTTTATCCCGCTAAAGTATTCTGTATAATAAATTATGTGACATATTTACAGACAGGAGGAGGCTGTTTATGTTCAGAATTTTGAAAAAAGAAGTTCTCGCCCCGAACATCTATCTGATGGATGTGGAAGCGCCCAGGGTCGCGAAGAACGCGCTGCCCGGTCAGTTCCTGATCGTCAGGGTCGATGAGGACGGCGAAAGAATTCCGCTGACCATCTGCGACTATGACTCAGAAAAAGGCATCGTCCAGATTGTCTTCCAGGCAATCGGCGCGGATACCCGCCGCATGGCAAGGCTTGAGGAAGGCGACTGCTTCCAGGATGTCGTCGGTCCGCTCGGCAGACCCAGCGATCTGACTGAGATCCCGCTGGAAGAACTGAAGAAGATGAAAATCTGTTTCATCGCCGGCGGCGTCGGCACAGCGCCTGTTTACTGCCAGCTCAAGTGGCTCAAGAACAACGGCGTCGATGTTGACTGCATCCAGGGTGCCAGGACAAAAGATATCATCATCCTCGAGGATGAAATGAAGGCTGTATCCAATCTGCACATCTGCACAGACGACGGTTCATACGGAATCAAGGGAAATGTCTGTGTCGCCCTCCAGCAGCTGATCGACGAAGGCCGTGAATTTGACAGAGTCGTCGCGATCGGCCCGATGATCATGATGAAATTTGTCTGCCAGCTGACAGAAAAGCTCGGCATCGAAACCATCGTTTCCATGAATCCGATCATGGTCGACGGCACCGGCATGTGCGGCGCCTGCCGCCTTACGGTCGGCAATGAAGTCAAATTCGCCTGTGTGGACGGTCCGGAATTTGACGGACACAAGGTTGATTTCGACCAGGCCATGCAGAGAATGAGACTTTACAAAACGGAAGAAGGAAGACTCCTTCTCAAAGAGCAGGAAGCGGAAACCCATGAGGGCGGCTGCGGAAACTGCTGAGACGGAAAAGGAGAAACTGATATGACTGATATGTGGAAGAAAGTGCCTGTCCGTGAACAGGACCCGAAAGTAAGAGCCACGAATTTCAATGAAGTCTGCCTTGGCTATAACAAGGAAGAAGCTGAGGAAGAAGCCCAGAGATGCCTGAACTGCAAGAACCCGTTCTGTGTCCAGGGCTGCCCTGTCTCCATCAACATCCCGGGATTTATTGCCAGAGTCAAGGAAGGCGATGTCGCCGGTGCCTATGAGGTCATCAGCCAGTCCAGCGCCCTGCCCGCTGTCTGCGGCCGTGTCTGCCCGCAGGAATCCCAGTGCGAAGGAAAGTGCGTCAGAGGCATCCGCGGCGAAGCGGTCTCGATCGGCAAGCTGGAAAGATATGTCGCTGACACCGCCCGTGAAATGGGCATCAAGCCGACTGTAACAGCAGAAAAGAAAAACAGGAAGGTAGCCGTCATCGGCTCCGGCCCGGCCGGCCTGACATGCGCCGGCGACCTGGCAAGAATGGGCTACGACGTCACCATCTTTGAAGCCCTGCACAAAGCCGGCGGCGTTCTTGTCTACGGTATCCCTGAATTCCGTCTGCCCAAGGACGCGGTAGTCGAGAAAGAAATCGAAAATGTCAAAGCGCTCGGCGTAAAAATCGAGACAGACGTCGTCATCGGCAAATCCGTCACCATCGACTCGCTGATGAAGGACGAAGGCTTCGAAGCTGTCTTCATCGGCTCCGGCGCCGGCCTGCCCCGCTTCATGCATATCCCGGGCGAACAGGCAATGGGCGTCTTCTCCGCCAATGAATACCTGACCCGCTCCAACCTGATGAAGGCGTTCCGTGAAGACTCCAGAACCCCGATCATGAGAGCGAAGAAAACCGTCGTTGTCGGCGGCGGCAACGTCGCGATGGACGCCGCGAGAACAGCTCTGCGGCTTGGTTCCGAAGTCCATATCGTCTACAGAAGAAGCGAAGAAGAACTTCCCGCCCGTAAGGAAGAAGTCGAACACGCCAAGCAGGAAGGAATCATCTTCAACCTGCTGACAAATCCGGTTGAAATCCACGCCGATGAAAACGGCTGGGTCAAAGGCATCACCTGCATCCGCATGGAACTGGGTGAACCGGACGCTTCCGGCAGAAGATCCCCGATCCCTGTTGAAGGCAGTGAATTCTATATTGAATGCGACGCGGTCATTATGTCGCTCGGCACTTCCCCCAACCCGCTGATCTCCTCGACCACAGCCGGCCTTGAGATCAACCGCAGAAAGTGCATTGTCGCTGATGAAACAAACGGACAGACATCCAAGCCCGGTGTCTTCGCCGGCGGCGACGCCGTCACAGGCGCGGCGACTGTCATCCTGGCCATGGGTGCCGGCAAGGCAGCTGCCAAAGGCATCGATGAATATCTGAGCAGTCTCTGATTCTTAATCGAGTAGGAGGGAGTGATTAGCTCCCGTCCTCTCACAGCACCGTGCGTACGG
>JAUNJW010000072.1 GCA_030533035.1 Erysipelotrichaceae bacterium | reverse complement strand
CTATGATCAGTATTGATACTGTGATCGCAATTGTGACTTTAACAGTTACATCTGTCAGCCTCGGCCTGCAGATTGCGTCATACATGAATACGAAAAACGATCGCCCGTCTTCCAAACAATAGCGATCGTTTTCGTTAAAGAATTAGAGGACAGCCGTCATTCGGTGATCCTTTTACAATGTCATCATAGCACAGTTCACAGTTCTGAATTGTGAAAACTGCTGTGGTTTGAATGATGGATTGTGTTTGTCCCCTTTATTTTTTCCGGTAAATTGTGCATTCTGAAGGGGAGAGGGAGGAACATTCCATGATAAGAGGCATTCACCATATTTCGATGAAGACAGACAGTCCGGAAGTATTCAGGAAAACAAAAGAATTCTACACAGAGATACTGGGCCTTTCCATCGTCCGTGAATGGGAAACCGGCATTATGGTCGAAACCGGCAACTGCTGGCTGGAAATCAACAATGACAAACCGGGGATCAGGGAACTCGGAGCGATCAGGCATTTTGCTTTCTTTGCGGATGAAATCGATGAGCTGACTGAAAGAATCCGGGAAGCGGGATATGAGGTTTTCATTGAACCGAAGGATATCCTCATCCATTCATCACCTCAGATCCCGGCAAGAATCGCTTTCTGCTATGGACCGCTCGGTGAACAGATTGAATTCTTTCTGGACCGCTCGGAAAACGCGGAACGGTTTTCAAAGCTCTGAACAAAATTGTTATTCAAAGAAAAAAACAGATTTCCCGGTCCGGAAATCTGTTTTCATACATGAATCAGTTTCAGGCTTTCTTTGATCTGCCTTTGATCAGGAACCAGACGCCCACCAGCACAAGAATACCGATGCCTGTGTAAAGCAGGATGCCTGAGAGATTCGAAGCCTTGGAGACAACAACCAGTTCATTTTCGGTAAAATCACTGAGCAGGTCTACAGTAACAGTTCTGCCCTCGACTGTGCCGAGATTGGCGGATTCGATCTTCTGGGGCATTGTGATGGACAGTGTGGCTTCAACACCCTGTTCCTTCAGCTGGTCAACTGTCGCCTTCTGACCGCTTTCGGAAATCAGGTCAGACAGCTCATCCTGGGAATCAGTCAGCTCAACTGTGACAGTGACTGTATTCTTTTCGACTTTGACGTTGTAGCCCTTGGTCGGGATGTTTGTCATTCTGTAGCCTTTGAAGAGATCCTCGCCTTCACCTTCCTGAAGAACTGTGAATTGAGAATCAGGATACTGTTTTTTCTGCTCATCAATCATGGACTGGACAGCCTCGTCGGAATCTGTTCCGCCGATCGATAACACGCTGTCCTTCAGCAGTGTTTCATTGTAGCCTGTGATGGATCCGTCTTTGGCGACGTCGAGGTGGACTCTGTATTTGAAGCAGCCGGACATTAATACGGCTAAACCGCATAACGCAGTCATTTTAAGGAATTTTTTCATTCTGGAATACCCTCCACAGCCCCATTATATAAGAACTGAAACCGATGAATAGCCCTAAAGTAAAGGGGAATCTTAAGAATCCGGGAAAACTGTTTTCCGGTTTTCTGTTTTTTCTGTTGAAAACGCTTTCCTCCGGTGGGATAATGGGATTCCTTTCGCTGGGTTCTTTGAAAACTGAATATCTGAATACGGCATGACGAAACAGCCGGACCGCACACACATGGCTCCAAATTACCGCGGCTTTCATCGAGACGTTCTGAATTGTTTTTGTGTAAAGTTGGAGGATACTATGCAGATCAGAAACAGAACATTCTTCATTTCTGACAATGTCAGTGACCATTACCGCCGCAGATTCGCGAAGGAGATTCTGCTCCGCAGCGGAAAGCTGGCGGCGGCCCCTGATGACCATGCGGATTATGTCATCTACGACGCCGGAAAATCCATGAAGGAAAACCACAGTCATTCCTGCATAAAAATCACAGTGAATGAAATGGTAAGCATCTTCGACTGCACGCCCCGGACTGTCAGTGACGGCTTCTGTGTCACTGCCGGCGTGCTGGTGAAGTGGATCCCGGAAGAATCGCAGGGGCATTTTCTGACAATTCCCTCTGGTGTGATCAGGATCGCGTCTGACGCGTTCCGGCCTGTTTATCCCTGTCAGGACGCTGTATTCAGAAAAGCCATGAAAAAGGTGCAGCGCATTATTTTCCCAAAGACGCTTGAAGTCATTGAACAGGACGCCTTCCGGGGCTTTGCGGATCTGGAGACAATCCGGCTCAGGGAAGGAATCAGGGAACTGGGCGGTTTCCGGGGATGCCGGCGCCTGGATAGCGTCGTGATTCCGAAAAGCTGTACAAAGATCGGCGATTACGCATTTTCCGGCTGCAGACTTCTCAGTCATCTGCAGTGGTCAGGGAATATTACTGAAATCGGAAAGAATGCCTTTGCCGGAACAGGTCTGCCGGAATTCACTTCATGGGACAGTCTGGAAAAGATCAGAGACAATGCCTTTTCAAAATGCGGGGCACTCTCGGAAGTGTTCCTTCAGGGCAATGCACCTGAATGCGGCAGGAATGCCTTCAGGAATTCGGGAATACAGAAACTTACAGTGGATCTGGATTCCTGTGTTCTGGGCAGTCACTGCTTCGCCGGCTGTGACGGACTGGATGAAATCAATGTCAGAAGGGGAAAGATTTCCATTTTTCCTGACACATTTCCTTCATCTGTCATAAAAAACGCCCTGGAAAAACTGAAGGATGAAAAGTGCGCCCCGGCTGAGTATGACATGTGGACCGGAATGATCAGGAAATACGGCAGGACATTCTTTGAACAGCTGCCGCCTGTCCAGTACTTTGAATATGCGGAACTCTGCGCAGGCATCGCGGGGATCAGGGATTACCTGCCGGATGTGAACAGGGCGGCTGAAAAAGAAGCTGCCCTGAGGCTGAAATGGCTCATCAGGAATCTGGGTCTCAATCCCAATGTGCTGAAATACTTTAAACAGGGGAAGCTGTATTACTCCTATATGACGGCAGGCGGATTCATGGGTTCGGTTGACACAATCACATATGAGCCGCTTTATGTCCAGATTGTCAGGGAAGCGGAAAGACTGTTCGGAATCCATGTCTATCATGCGGTTGAGACATATGGTTTCGGCAGAGAACTGATCCTTCTTTACGTGGAACAGGATTTCCGGGAATGGGAATACAGCAGACCTGAAAGCAGCGTACTCATGGCTTATGTATATAACTTTGAATTCAGCGAAGGTGAATTCGGATATGTTGAGCTGGACTCCTTTATGGGAGCCCTTTACAGAATCGGCTAAAAGCAGAAAAACACAATTGCAGAGGAAGACAGGTGAACAGGGAACAATCCCCCGGACACCTGTCTTTTTCCGTTATTTCTGGTATCCGGCATCCTTTGAATCACAGAGGGTTTTCGGTATATTGTATACGGAGGACAAAAAGATGAAAGTATTACTGATCAACGGCAGCCCGAAATCCACCGGCTGCACCGCAAGAGCGCTCAGGGAAGTGGCGGACACCCTGCAAAAAGAGGGAGTGGAAACGGAAATCATTACGGTCGGCAATCAGCCTGTCCGCGGCTGTATCAACTGCGGCTACTGCAAGTCAAACAAAAAGTGCGTCTTTGATGACATCGTCAATCAGGCGGCGGAAAAGTTTAAGGAAGCCGACGGCCTCGTCATCGGCTCGCCGGTCTATTACGGCAGCGCCAACGGCACCCTTGTGTCTTTCCTTGACCGGCTTTTCTACAGCACTGACTTCCCCAAGACAATGAAGGCAGGCGCAGCGGTGGTTTCCTGCCGGCGCGGCGGAAACAGCGCGACATTCGACGAACTCAACAAATACTTCACCATTTCCCAGATGCCGGTTGTCTCCAGCCGCTACTGGAATATGGTGCACGGCTTCACGGCGGAAGATGTGGAAAAGGACGCCGAAGGACTGGCGACCATGCGTGTTCTCGGCCGGAATATGGCATTCCTGATGAAGGGGATTGCCCTGGCAAAGGAAGCGTATGGACTTCCCGAAGCCGAGCCGTCTGTTTTCACCAATTTCATGGACGGCAAATAAGCCGTCTGATTCAGTCAGTACAAATCCGCGGCAGGATCATCTCCTGCCGTTTTTTGCTTTTTATACCACCGGTTTATTTTTCTGCCCTTTGATGAATCATAGAATAACAATGCACAGGGGAAACACCCTGCGCATCAGACGCTTCCAGCAATCATGACACTCAACGGACTGATACGGGCCTGCGTGGGCCCTGCAGCGTCTGGCAATTCATCCGGCACATCCAGCAAACCATTTATGGATGATCGAGTAAGAATTCAGAATATCTGAAAAGAACCGCGGAACCGTGGGTCAGTAAGCCCGGGGGACAGTGTCGGGTACTTAAGAACCCGGCCCGAACATTCACGCACGCGCCGCGGACCGCATGAAAGGAGTGATAAAGGCATGCACATCACAGACAATATGGTCCAGGGTCTTATGACCGGACAGGCAATGAAACTCACTGAGAACGGTGCATCGGCACTCGGCAGTGCCATGGCCGGTTCGCTCCTTGACCTTTTCGCACAGGCAGGCTCCCTGCGAAGCCGGCCTGAGACAGCCGGGGCACTGTTCCGCAGAGCGCTGATTGAAGACAGGCTGCCGGCGGTGAAACTCGCTTTCTATACCCGGGATATCCGGGGCGGGCTTGGCGAACGGGCCACAGCCCGGCTGATGTTCCGCATCCTGGCGGACATGTATCCGGAAACGATGAGGAAGAATCTTCATCTTGTCGCGGAGTACGGCCGTTACGACGACCTGCTTGAACTTCTGGATACCCGGGTAAAGGAAGATGTTCTTGTTCTGATTCAGCAGCAGCTGAAGCAGGACATCACAGCCATGAAAGAGGGCAGGCCGGTTTCACTGCTTGCCAAATGGCTGCCCTCCGTCAATACCTCCTCACTCTCTTCCCGCAAGAAAGCCAGGCGCATCGCCGGTGCGCTTGGATTAACGGAAAGGGAATACAGAAAAACACTTTCCGCGCTGCGTTCTTATATGAACGTGACGGAAGTCAGGCTTTCTGCAAAGGATTATGAACTGATCCAGTATGAAGAGGTGCCTGCCGCCGCCATGCGCCGTCTGCACCATGCCTTTAAAAAGCATGACAGTGAGCGCTTCAGCGCCTTTGTCGAAAAAGTGAATCAGGGACTTGCGTCTGTTCATTCGGACACTTTGTTTCCCTATGACATTGTCCGTTCCTATTATGAACATGACGGTTTCGGCTTTTCCTTCGGCGGCTTTGACATACCGGAACCTGATCCGGTTCTCGAAGCACAGTGGAAGGCGCTGCCTGATTATACGGACAGTGAGGAAAACAGCCTTGTCATGGTTGACGTATCCGGCTCGATGTACGGCCTGCCCATCTGCACCTCCGTGGGTCTTGGCATCTACTTCGCCGAGCGGAATAAAGGCGTCTTCCATAACATGTTCATGATGTTTGCCGAACGGCCCAGGCTGGTGGAGCTCAGAGGGGAAACCCTGCGGGACAAACTCGCAGAAGTATTCTCTCAGGACCCCGGTTACAGCACGGATCTCGAAGCGGCGTTTGAACTGGTTCTGCGTACGGCAGTGCGCAATGATCTTCCCCAGGCAGAAATGCCGGCAAGGATCATTGTCATCTCCGACGGCGAGATCAACCGGCTGCGCAGCCAGACCGACTGGCTGTTTGCGGATGAGATGAAAAAGCGCTACGAGAAGGCGGGCTACACGATGCCTTCACTGGTTCTCTGGAACGTGGACGCCAGGCACAATACATTCCACGCCAAGGGCGACGCCGAAAATGTGCAGCTTTGTTCCGGCCAGGCGGCTTCGGTGTTTAAGAATCTTGCCGGGACCTTGAAAATGAGTCCGTATGAGTATATGATTCATGTGCTTGATAACCCCCGCTACGATGCCGTAACGCTCTAGAAAACGTTGGATGGAAATGAACGCAGAAGAAGGATTTTTCTTTGCGCGCATTTCACGCAGAATAGGAGGTGTTATGTTCACAGTGAGTCTGCCTGTCATCGATATGCAGGCAACCGGCCGCAACATCGAAAGCCTGAGGAGGAAAAACCATCTCAAGGTTGTCGATGTGCAGGATTACTTCGATTTCAATACACCGCAGGCGATTTACAAATGGGAGAGCGGAAGGAGTCTCCCGTCGCTGGAAAACCTTGTCGCGCTGTCAAAAATGTACGGCTGCGCCATCGAGGACATCCTCGTCATCAGGGATCACAAGCCCTGATTTTTTTTGTTTTCAGGGTGCGGACCCAGACGCACTGCTGAAAAACAGTTTCTTTTTTGGCATAATAAAGATAACAACAGAAGGAGAAAACAATAATGGCAAAATTCCCGAAAAATTTCCTTTGGGGCGGCGCGACCGCTGCCAACCAGTTTGAAGGCGGCTATGACGCTGACGGCAAGGGCCTTTCAGTTCCCGACGTCATCATGGGCGGCACCGTTGACAAACCCCGTTTCATTACCCCGGCAGGCGTAAAGCCTGACACCTATTATCCTTCCCATGAAGCGATTGATTTCTATCATCACTGGAAAGAGGACATTGACCTCTTCGCGGAAATGGGCTTCAAGTGCTTCCGTCTCTCCGTACAGTGGAGCAGATTCTTCCCCAACGGCGACGATGAAGAACCGCTGCAGGCAGGCATTGATTTCTATAAGAACATCTTCAAGCACTGCCAGGCCAACGGCATCGAACCGCTGGTTACCATTTCCCATTATGAATTCCCGCTGGCCCTGTCCCATAAGTACGGCGGCTGGGATAATCCAGTGATCATTGACCTCTGGCTGAAGTTCACAAAGCTCTGCTTCACCGAGTACAAGGGCCTTGTAAAATACTGGCTGACATTCAATGAGATCAACTGCGGCACCATCGCCGGCATGGGCGCGATCTACGGCCTCGGCATTCTTCCCGAAGATGACCAGCCGATCACCTTCGGCAACGCTTCCTGGGATGTTCCGCAGAGACGTTTCGTGGGCCTGCACAATCAGTTTGTCGCCAGCGCGAAGGCGGTTGTCCAGGGTCATGAAATCGATCCTCAAAACAAGATCGGCTGTATGATTGCCGGTTCCGCCAACTATCCTTACAGCTGCCGTCCGGATGATGTCCTGGCAGCCCTGGAAGCAGACAGACAGTTCAACTTCTACTGCGGCGACGTCCAGGCAAGAGGCGCATATCCGGCATGGGCGCCTTCCTACTGGGCTGAGCACGGCGCTGACGTTGAAGCCATGAAAGCCCTGGCTGAAAGAGACGCGGAAGTTCTCAAAGCCGGCAAGGTTGACTTCTACAGCTTCTCCTACTATCAGTCCAACACCGTTTCCACGGATCCGGAACTGACCAAGGGCAAGGGCAACCTGTTCGGCGGCATCCAGAATCCGTATCTCGAAGCTTCCGCCTGGGGCTGGACCATTGACCCGAAGGGCCTGCGCTATTATCTCGAAACCGTTTATGACAGATATCAGATTCCTCTGATGATCGTTGAAAACGGACTCGGCGCGGTGGATGAAAGAGGCGAAGACGGCAAGTTCCACGATGATTACAGAATCGACTACATGCGCAAGCATATCGAGCAGATGGCAATCGCGATTGAACACGGCGTTGACCTGATGGGCTATACAATGTGGGGCTGCATTGACCTTGTCTCCGCCTCCACCGGTGAAATGAAGAAGCGCTACGGCTTCATCTATGTCGACAAGGACAATGACGGCAACGGCGACCTGCACAGGGAAAGAAAGGATTCTTTCTACTGGTACAAGAAGGTCTGCGAAAGCAACGGCGAAGAGCTCTGAGCGCTTCATTCCTGAAACAGTCTGAATGCAGAGGGCAGGGGAATCCCCTGCCTTTTGTGACTTCTGTCATATTTTTGGATTATCCGCAATCCCAAAACAATCCTGTCCGTTGTACCATGGTGGTAAGGAGAAAACCGCTCTGCAGCTTTCTGAAAGAGCGGAAGAAAAGATCATATGAGCATTCTGAAACTCAAACCGGTGTTCAAGGACTACCTGTGGGGCGGTCACCGTCTTGTCGATGAATACAACATGGATTTTGACGGCGATATCCTGGCGGAAGCCTGGACGCTGAGCTGTCATCCGGACGGACCTTCTGTCATTGAGAACGGTCCCTATGCCGGCAGAACACTGCAGGAGTATATCAATATCAACGGCATGGAAGTCCTCGGCACCCACTGCCGCCGTTTCCGTGATTTCCCGATCCTGGTCAAGATGATCGACGCCAGGGACAACCTTTCCATCCAGGTCCATCCATCCAACGGCTTTGCGCTTTCAAAGGAAGGCCAGTATGGAAAAACCGAGATGTGGTATGTCCTTGATGCGGCGGAAGGCTCCTTTATCTACTATGGTTTCCGGCAGGAAATCACAAAGGAGGAATTTTCACAGCGGATCAAAGACAATACGCTGCAGGAAGTGCTCAACGCCGTGGAAGTCCACAAGGGCGACGCCTTCCTGATTGAAGCGGGCACCATCCATGCCATCGGCAAGGGTGTGCTGATCGCGGAAATCCAGCAGAACTCCAATGTCACTTACCGTGTATATGACTACGGCCGCACCGGCAAGGACGGCAGGAAGAGAGACCTTCACATTGAAAAGGCGCTGGCGGTCACAACCAGAATGCCGGTTGTCGAAAAGCGTGACGGCTATCCCCATGTGGCGGACTGCGACTACTTCACGGTTGACAAGCTGAATCTTGACGGCGAGCTGATGTACCGCACCCAGGGAACAGTCTCGGATACTTCCTTCCTGCATATCCTGATTCAGGACGGCGAAGGCATTCTGACAAACAAGAATGACAAGGTTGCCTACCGCAAGGGCGATTCCCTGTTCCTGCCGGCCGGCAGCGGCGACTGGCAGATCCAGGGAAAATGCGACGCTCTTCTGACCACGATCAGGGAGAAGGCTTCCCCGATCCGTGTCGGCGTTGACATCGGTTCCTCGGCTGTGCAGATCGGCATTGTCAATTCCGAG
>JAUNJW010000278.1 GCA_030533035.1 Erysipelotrichaceae bacterium | reverse complement strand
TTCCTTCTTTGAAAGATCCCCTGCATAGTGATCTCCTTCCCGGATGTCGATCACTTCCGTCTTCGCCCCGCGCTTTTCAAACTCTTCGCGGATACATAAGCCGATGCCTCGGGCGCCGCCGGTGATGACTGCGACTCTGTCTTTGAAATCACTCATCCGTTTTCCCTTTCCCTGAGCATGTCGTCATAGGCTTTCTCGCTGTCAGGGCCGAACAGGACCCAGACAATCTCATCAAAGGCGTCCGGATTTTCCGCAACCGTGCGGATCACTTCCCCGACTGCTGTCCTTGCGGCGCTTCGCAGCGGATAGCTGTAAACACCGGTGGAAATGGACGGGAAGGCGATGGTGCGGATTCCCTTTTCCTTTGCCAGCAGAAGCGAATTCCTATAGCAGGAAGCCAGCGTTTCTTTTTCATTATGTCTGCCGTCGATATAAATCGGGCCGACGGTATGGATGACATACTTACATGGCAGATTGTAGGCGCCGGTGATTTTGGCCTCACCCGGCTGGCAGCCGTGCAGTGTCCGGCATTCCGCCAGCAGTTCAGGACCGGCCGCCCGGTGAATGGCGCCGTCCACCCCGCCGCCTCCGAGCAGCGAGCTGTTGGCCGCGTTGACGATCGCCTCCACGGTATCGATCATTGTAATGTCACCGCCGACGGAGCGGATTGCCGTGTTTCCTTTCATGATTCTGTACATAAAAACTCCTTATTCACGGATCAGGGTCTGGCGGATCAGCTGCGCTGTCAGCACCTGCTGCAGGGCCGGGGTGATTTCCGCCTGCCCGTCCCCTTTCACGGTTCCGCATGCCGCCCAGCCGTAGTGGCTGCCGCCGCGGACTGTATTCTCCCTGGTTTTCGCTTTTGTCTTTTTCAGTGCTTCTTCATAGGCTGCCGTGTCCATCAGCGGGTCTTTGTCGGCGACCACAGTGATCAGCAGCTGCGTGCGTTTCAGATCAGTCATCGGATATGTGCCGAGCGTGATCATGCCGGCAAAGTCCCCGGAATGTTCGGTGAAATACTTTGATCCGGCTTCACATCCGCTGCCATGGCACATCATGAACCACCGGTACCAGTCATGGTGGGCAATGATTTCAGAGTAAGCGTCATACTGGCGGGCGGGATCGGCATACGGCATTTTATACAGGAAGCAGTCGGTTCCCTGGCGGGCAACGGCTTTGAGCAGCGGCGCGTAGGCCTCTTCCGCAATTCCCTTTTCGCCATAGAAGACAGCGGCGTTTGCAGTGCCCCAGCCGTCAAAGAACCAGCCGTAGTCAGTTTCATGGACGGTGACATATTCTTCCGAGACAAAGCCTGACTTTGCGCTTTCATCCGCTTTCTGAATTCTTGTCAGCTGCCAGTAATAACCGCCGGCGCAGGCGCCTGCCCAGACAAGGATTGTCAGGATCACCTTCAGCCAGACCGGCATGATTTTATGGAACAGGGTCTCCGTCAGCCAGCCCAGAAACATGACCAGCCAGAAGGACGCCAGCATCGCGGCCGCCGAAGCCGCCGCGGCCAGGTAAAGATCACTCATAGGCTTCCTTCTTTCTAATCAATCCGGACAATCTGCTCATACAGGCAGATGCGGGTTTCGCTGATCATCGCGTCAGCGTGGTAATGGCCGAACAGCCAGAGCGTATTTTCAGGCAGCTTCTTTTCGATCTCATCGAAATAATCGGTCAGCCGGCTGTGGTACGGATAGCCCATCCTTTCCTCCAGGGACGTCGAAGCGCAATGGGTAAAGACATAATCCGGCGCGTAATTGATCTTTTCCAGATTCTCAAGGCCTCTTCGATAGACGGCCTCATCGGCTTCCACTTCCTGCGGCCACCAGGAAACGCCTTTGATCCGGAAGTATTTCTTTCCTTCCTCCTGCATGGCGATGGCTTTCTTCTCCCATTCGGGATCGCTGCCGTCGAGCAGGCCGTCGGAAATGTCATGGGAGGCGGCGCCGTTGAACACGAAGCACTTCTTCCCGCTGATTGTATAAACATAGCCGCTCTGCAGCAGAACGACTGAGGGCCGCAGCACATACACCGGGCCGCCGTATCTTTCTTCCACCGGCAGCTTTTCGATCCGGTCATAGTTTTCATGATTGCCCAGAACCGCGATTGTCGTGAAGTTTTTCTGGTCCAGCCAGTCCAGGAAGAGCTTTTCCAGGTCGCTCTCCTGCTGTTCAAAAACCAGGCCGAAATCACCCAGGATCACCATCGCGTCATCCTTGGTCATGTCTTTCTGGTTTTCAAAGTATTTCGCCGACAGCCGGTCCGGCCGGCCGTGGATGTCGCCTGTCACATAGATGCTCATATCCTGCCTCTCTCTTTTTCCAGAAACGCTTCGACTTCCTGTATGGAAGGAATGGACGCTGCCGCCGAGGGCTTCGTCACACTCAGGGCAGCCGCCGCGGCCGCCCGTTTCATGCATGTTTCCAGCGGCATCCCGGCCATCAGCGCCTGCACGAAATAACCGGTAAAGGTATCGCCGGCGCCGGTGGTGTCAACCGCACTGACCCGGAAGGCTGCCTGACGGCAGACTGTGATTTCCTGCTCCTGCACCTGCCAGGCGGTGCTTCCCTCTTCACCCAGGGTCAGCACCAGCGAAAGCGCCGGATATTGTTGATGGATTATCTCAAAGACCTCTTCGGGATCTGTTTTCCCGCTGACCTGCTGCGCTTCCGTATCATTGACGATCAGCCATGCCAGCTTTGAAAAATCAGCCGCTTCGAGTTTTTCATTGAACGGCGACGGATTCAGGATGATCTTCATCCCCTTTTCATATGCCTTTTCAATCAGCCGCTCAGGATTGTTGATTTCATTCTGCAATAACAGCCAGTCGCCCGATTCAAATTCTTCCAGCGCACTGATGACCTGTTCTTCCTTTACGCAGGCGTTGGAGCCGGCAGACAGGACAATTGTGTTGGCCCCG
>JAUNJW010000277.1 GCA_030533035.1 Erysipelotrichaceae bacterium | reverse complement strand
GTAAACATAAGTGGAATATGTGACATCCGAAGGCATCTGGACACCTGCCAGAGCTTCAGGAGGAGTAAGTTCTGCTTCTTTATCGAGCAGCGCCTGGTTGATCTGGCCGGGGATATTCAGCAGCATCTTCCACTGCTGGAAGTATGTTCCCTTGCCGGCAACGGCATAGTCATAGCCGCACCAGACCGCGTTTGTATACTGTGACGTCGAGGCGACCATCCATTTGTCTTTCATGGCCGCTTCGGGAATACCGTACTGCAGACCGTCTGTTCCCCAGTCGGTAGTGCCGGTCTTTGCGTAAACCGGATATCTTCTCTTCAGAACCTGCATGAGGTTGTAAATCTGAACATCGACATTGTTCTTCATCAGCAGGTCAACGAGGTATGCGCTGCCGCTGGAGAGAACCCGCACATTCTGGTTTTCCGGATAGAATGTGTCGCCGCCGATGATTTCAACCTTGCGGATCGTATGAGGTTCGTTGTAAACGCCGAGATTGATCATCGCCGCATGGGCGCCGGCAAGCTCCTTCGGTGTCATTTCAAACTGGTTGGCACCGATCGCGTAGGAGAGGTGGAATGTCTCTTTGTCAGCCTTGGAGATACCCATGGACTGCAGATAATCAACGATCTTGTCGCCGCCGATCTTTTCCTGGACTTTCTGCAGGGTGATGATGGCGGGGATGTTCAGTGAGTTGGCAACCGCGTCCTTGATGTTGACAGTGCCGCGGTATCTGCCGTTCGCGTTGACCAGGATTCTGGACTCACCCGGATAGGAGTAAGGCTTGTCCTCAAGCAGCTCATCCATTGAGTAGCCCAGGTATTCAAAACCGAGGGCATAGGAGATAAACGGCTTGACCGAGGAACCCGGCTGTTTCCACTGGGATGTGGCACGGTTGAGAAGTCTGGCGCCGCCGGAGTAATTGCGGCCGCCGCCCATGGCGACGATCTCACCGTTCTTGTTGTTCATGGTGACGATGGCAGCCTGCATCAGATCATCGGCGAACCTGATTCTTGTCTGTTCGTTTTCGATGTCGTCAATCAGCTGCTGGATTTCAGGATTGAGCGCCGTATAAATGTTCATGCCGGTGGTGACGGGATCAAATCCGGTCATCTGCTGGACTTCATCAATGACCGCGTCGACATATGCGCCGTAATCAGTGGATTCGACATTCAGCTTGTCTTCGCCGACGAGAAGGTCTTCAACCTTGATCGATCTGGCAAGCTCGAATTCATCTTCATTGATATAGCCGTGATGGAGCATGAGCTCAAGCACTTCGTTGCGTCTGACTGTCGCTTCATCCAGGAATGCGTAGGGATTGTAGCCGTTGGGAAGATTGATGATTCCCGCCAGCATCGCACATTCAGGCAGGGTGAGCTGACTGATGTCTTTTCCGTAATAGTATTCAGAAGCTTTCTGGATGCCGCGGATACGGCCGCCGAAGTTCAGCTTGTTGATATACAGCTCGAAGATCTGTTCCTTGTTGAGATACTGCTCAAGCTCAAGGGCCAGGACAATCTGCTGGGCCTTGTACTCATAGGTCGCCTCACGCTCAACGCCCTCGGAGGAGCCGTCGCTGGAGTCGATCGAGAAGTAAGTGTTCTTGACCAGCTGCATGGTGAATGTGGAACCGCCCTGCGTGTTGTGCCTCAGGACTGTTTCCAGAGCCGCTTTTGAGAAACGGGGAATATCGAATCCCGTATTCTCGAAGTAGCGGGAGTCCTCAATGCTCAGGAAGGCGTCGATCAGTGCTTCCGGGCATTCGGAATAGGTGACATTTTCACGGTAGTAAGTACCGATTTCAGTAATCAGTGCGCCGTTGCCGTCATAGATCTTGCTGGATTCCTGGGAAATGAAATCATTGATATTCAGTTCCGGCATTCCGGCAAGAAGCTTGTTGGCGTAGCGCAGGCCGAAGTAGCCGACCGCACAGTAGGCGGCCACCACCAGGACCATGAATCCGGTGAGGATCCGCATATATGTTTTGTGGCGCCTGACCCGTTTTCTCTGACGGATCCTTTTCTTCAGCGCTTTGAGGTCCTGTTCTTCGGTACTGATTTCAGGAGTGACATCAGTACTGACTTCGTTTATTTCTGTATGCTCGTTGTTCTGTTCCATAACATACCTCAGTTTCTTTTTTGGGCATAATAAAAACCCTGTGAGTATTCTAACACATTTTCATGGGCGATTCTTTCTGAAACACCAAGAATGTATTAAGTTTAAGATCCTATGGAAAAAGACTCTCTTTCCGGGACAGTACCGCGGAAGACCGAAAAAATCCCGAAAAATCCTGCAAAGTCAAATACTCTTAAAAAGTTGCACATAAATTTCACTTACGCAACACATTTATGAACAGGGATTCTGGTATATAATAGGTTCATGACCGTTCATCTCCATACCCGCAGCTGCTACACGCTGCTGGAAAGTACATTAAGAACTGAACAGATTGCCGCCCGGGCCGCCGAATACGGATATCAGTCCGCCTGTCTGACCGACAGGGGAGTTCTGTACGGCGTTCCGTCTTTTGTGGCGGCCTGCAGAAAGCACGGGGTCCATCCTGTTGTCGGCATGGAAGTGATCTGTGCCTACCACGATGCCCAGGTACCGTTCCTTCTTCTGGCAAAAGACAACCAGGGCTATCAGAACCTGATCCGTCTGTCTTCGCTGATCTGTTCCCGCAAGGAGGCTGTCACATATGAAGAGCTGATCCGGTTCTGCAGCCACTGCTTCCTGATTGTCTATGGCGAAGGGGGCTGGATGGATTCGGATCTTGTCAGCCAGGATGGCGAAGCCGTGTTCAGAAAGCTCAATATCATGAAGGAAGAATTTCCTTCCTTTGATGTGGCGCTGTCCTATCAGGACGCGCTGCTGTGGAAAGACCGCAACGCGCTGCTCAAGCGGATCTGCCGGGCTGCCGGCATCCGTACAT
>JAUNJW010000276.1 GCA_030533035.1 Erysipelotrichaceae bacterium | reverse complement strand
CCAGACGAGCTCAAGCTGTCCGCCGATGATCAGGCCGGTTTTCGGATCGCCCATAATCAGGCCGACCAGCGGTGCGATGATGATCGGACGGTCGAGCATGTGCTGTCTGCCGATCCGTGATTCCATGTAGATACATGTCGCGATCAATGCGACTAAAATTCCCTGAAACATTCTTTTTTTCTCCCCTTTTAATTACCTGTTTGCGAATATCTTGCTGATTTCGGAAAAGTCCATGCGGTCCTGTGTCGGAGTGATCTGGGCGAAGACTTCCACGCCTGCCTCATTCATTTTCCGGGCGCATTCGAAGTCTTTCGGCGTCATGTAGACCTGGGGCAGCGTGGAAACATATTCCTGTCCCGGCTTGCGGTTCACGCCGGCTGTTCCGATATTGAGACGTCTGATTCCCTTCACTCTTTCGAACATGTAGTAAGCGTCCTCGGAGGATTCAACGACAAGGAATATCTTCTTGTTGTCGTTGATCGGATTGTTGAGTGCCCTGACTGCCGAGTCCATCGACTTGATGATCAGCTTGACCCCGGCCGGCTGGGCCATTTTCATTGTCATTTTCTTGAAGTCATCTCCCGCGGCGTCGTCATTGGCGACCAGGATTGTTTCGGGCTTCAGATGCGCGGTCCATGAAACGGCCACCATGCCGTGAATCAGACGATCGTCTGCCCTTACCATTAAAATCATGCTTTTCTCCTTTCTTCTTTACAGATCATCTGAATCATCGTCCGCTTCTTCCGTCGCGGCAGTCTGGTTCATATAGATCATCTGGCTCTGTGCCTGTGAAACTGACTGGGCGATCATTTCATCGTTAAGCTCATCGCCTGTGAATACCAGTTCCAGAAGCAGACCCAGGTTGATGCCTGTGATCAGATGGAAGGAATACTCCTTCATCAGTTTTGAAGCCGCCTGGTTGACACTGCCGCCGGCAATGTCAGTCAGGACGATCAGATTGTCCCCGGGGAACTTTTCAAGCGTTTCCCTGAGATCCTTTTCCACTTCATTGCTTTCGACATAGCAGTTAAGGAATTCCACATTGTCGATGTCACTGTTGAAGAATTTCAGTGCTTTATAGAATCCTTCGGCCAGTGTGGAGTGGGTTGCGATAATGAATCTGTTCATTCCTGATCCTCCCTGTAAATATGCGCGAATGCTTTTCTGCGGGCCGGTCTGACACTTGTGTCAATCCCGCAGGCAATGCAGTTTTCAGCTGCCATGACCTGATACGGAAGTGTGAAGAACAGCGGCGTCAGATCATCGGGAATCTCTGAATCAAAGCGGATCCCCTTTTCGTCTGTTTCCATCGTTCCGTTTGTAAACAGGAACACGTGTTCCGTCACTTCGTTGTCTTTGAACCACTGCAGGAATTTCGGGACTTTCGGATATTCCGTTTCCGTGGAAGCGCTGATGAATACATATGTGCTGTCTTTGAACGCCATCTGGGGACCATGGATCATTTCCTCGATGTCATAGCTGTTCATCGGCTGCTTGAATGTTTCATACAGCTTGAGAACCCCTTCCCTGGCGGTGCACTCATTCAGTCCGTAGGCGGCGATGACGCCGTGCGTCATTCCGAGCAGCTCCTGCTGATTGGCTCTGTACCAGTCATTCACCTGTTCCAGCGCCCCGGCGTGAAGTTCGAGGACCCGCGAGGTTTTCTCCATCAGCCGCTCATATTCTTCCCGGCTCAGTGTCTGCCATGTGCGGGCTGCCGACAGCGCGGTCAGATACATTTCCAGGACGGTGACGGAATAGCCTCTTGTCTCAATCGGGATTTCCTCAACCCCGCAGGTGAGTTTGATGACATTCGGTGTTTCCTTCGTGATCAGGCTGTCCATCGCGTCGGTGACGGCGACGGTGACACAGCCGGCCTTTTCCGCCTTGCGGACCGCCTCGATCGTGGAAACGCTGGTGCCGGACTGGGAGATCCCGATAACAAGGATCTCTGCCGTGTTTCCGTGCAGCTTTGTATAATTGGTGAAATGTGTCGGGATGTCCGCTTCCGCTTCCACGCCGAGATACTTTTCGAAATAGTACGCGGCGGCGATGGATGCGTGCCAGCTTGTCCCGGAACCGAGGATGAAGATCTTTCGGAACTTCCCTTTTCCGAAAATCTCATCGAAGGGATCTGTGAAGATGCGCCTGTTTTCAAAGGTGCTTCTCAGTGCCCGCGGCTGATCGTTGATATAGCCGCTCATGGAAGGTTTTTCCATCGGTCCTCCTTTGTATATGCAATTCATACTTTGTATGTACATTTAAGATAATCAATGTATATACATTTGTCAATACATTTAGCAAATCTTTTTAGCAGATTGTTCAAATTGTCTATACAATCTAATGAAAAGCTATACATTTTATGCTATGATGTAACCGCAAGGAGTTTATCTATGGCAAATGGCTCAAAATACCGTCAGGTGGAACAATATATTATTAAGGAAATCGAGAAAGGAAATCTGAGAACCGGCGACCAGATCATGACCGAAGAACAGCTGTGCGAAAAGTTCGGCTTCTCAAGAATGACCGTAAATAAAGCTCTCAACCGGCTTTCGGAAAGCGGCTATATCACCAGAACCCCGGGCAAAGGAAGCTTTGTCAGCACGCCGCAGGTCAGAAAAACACCCGGAGATCATCAGAGCTTTACGGATGACATGGAACGGATCGGGCTCAAAGCCGGATCCAGGCTGATCTCCTATGAGGCGGATGTCGCCGCCAACTATCCAAAGGCAAAAAAGATGCTGGGGCTGAAAGACGATGACCTGGTGCACTTCTTCGTCCGGCTGAGAACCGGCAATGAAAAACCGATCGCGGTCAGCTATACATACATTTCCGCGAAGATCATTCCCGCCATTGACGTTTCCTGTCTGAGCAGATCCTTCTATGCCTATCTGGACCAGATCGGTATCACCCGTGACAGGACGGACATGGAAATACGGGCAGTTCTT
>JAUNJW010000275.1 GCA_030533035.1 Erysipelotrichaceae bacterium | reverse complement strand
TCGCTTTGACGCGGAAAACAGCAGCGTCTTTGAAAGGGTCATGAGGACAGTAAAGATACTCAGGAAATATAAAGTGGATTTCAATATCCTTACAGTCGTGACTGCACAGCTGGCAGACCATGTCAGGGCACTGGTGAAGTTCTACCGGGACAGCAGATTCGATTATGTCCAGCTGATTCCGTGTCTGCCGGGGTTTTATGGGAAAGAGGATCCGTTCGCGCTGACCCCGGAAAAATACGCTTCGTTCTATATTGAATTCTTTGATGAGTGGCACCGTCTGGCAAAAAACGGGACATTCATCAGCGTCAATCTGTTTGAAAATCTGCACGCGATGGCCCATGGCCGGATGCCTTACCAGTGCGGCATGCTGGGCCGATGCACCGTCCAGTATGTCATTGAATCCAATGGCGACACCTATCCCTGTGATTTCTTCTGCCTGGATGAATACAGACTGGGCAATCTGCATACCGCTTCATTTGAAGAACTTTTCGGAACCGAAACCGCAAAGACATTTGTCAAAGAATCCGGCTGCACAAAGAAACCATGTGAAACCTGCCGCTATGCCGGCATATGCAATGGCGGCTGCCGCCGGCAGAATGTCTGTTATCTGAATGAGGAAGAATGTGCGTATCAGAAAGTTCTTGACCACGTTCTTCCGGTGCTTTCAAGAATGTAATGAATGCAATCTGCACGCAATACAAAGGAGACCTTCTATGAGCAAGTATTTAACAATCGACATCGGCGGCACGAACATCAAGTACGCCGTCATGACCGACTCCCTTGAATTCCTTGAAAAAGGCGAGATTCCGACACCCCGCGAAAGCCTGGAAGAATTTGAAGACACTCTTGCCGCTATCTATGAGAAATTCAAAGACCAGGACGTCAAAGCTCTCTGCATGAGCGCTCCCGGCAGGATTGATTCCTCCATCGGCTATTTCTTCACCAGCGGCGCCCTCGGCTATGTCAGCGGCCACAATCTCGCTGATGAGCTCAAAGAGAGAATTCCCGTGCCGATCTGCGTGGAAAACGACGCCAAGGCAGCGGCTCTGGCCGAATTGTGGAAAGGCTCCATGAAGGGATACAGCAGCGGTTCCGTCATCACCCTGGGCACCGGCATCGGCGGCTCTGTCATCCTCGGCGGCAGACTGGTCAGGGGCGAGACATTCGCGGCCGGTGAATTCTCCGGCATCAGCTCTGTCTGGCACAAAAGATACAACAGGGATGACACCTGGGCCGGCTGCGCCAGCACCACTTCGCTGGTCGGCATGTATGCCGAAAAGAAGGGCCTCGATTTCAGTGAGGTCAACGGCAGGATTTTCTTTGAAGCGGCCAACAGCGGTGAAGAGGACGCCCTCGAAGTGCTCAGTGATTTCTGTGACAATGTGGTCTGCGGCATCATGTCCCTGCAGCTGATCCTCGATGTACAGCGCTACGCCATCGGCGGCGGCATTTCCCTGCAGCCGATCCTGATTGAAACCCTGCAGCGCAAGCTGGATGAGCTCTATGAAGAATACGCAGGAAAAATGGCTTCTTCCAAGCCGGAGATCGTCGCCTGCACATTCGGCAACGACGCCAACATGATCGGCGCCCTGTATCATTATCTTTACGAAATGAAGTAAGAACCTGGAAAAAACAGAAGAAAACAAAAACGGAGAGGCTCGTTATTCTGAGCTTCTCCGTTCAGTTTATTTAGGAGCTTACTGTGTCTCGCAGGCGATGACGACACCCCTGCGTTCCATGTAATAGCTGCACAGCCCTCTTGCCGGCAGGATGATGATTTCAGCCTGCGGATATTCCGCGAGAACTGCCTGCTTTAAGGATGCGGCCATGGATTCATTTTCGACATGGGTGATCACGGCCCGGCCGCCGTTATAGCCGGCATTCTTCATATCCTGGAACAGTGTGCGGATGGACTTCCTCTCGCCTCTTGCCTTGCCTGTGACACTGATCTTACCCACCTCTGAAGCAGTCCCTGTCACCGAGATGTTCAGTACGCACAGGGCGGCTGCGGCGGCTTTGGAAACGCGGCCGTTCTGGCTCAGGTTGTGCAGGGAAAAGAAGGAGAAGAAAAGACGCGACTTCTTCAGATACGCCCGGATCTTCCGGTCAATCACTTCAAACGGTTCGCCGTCCCGGATCAGTTCTTTCAGCCTGAAAAGAAGCAGCGCTTCTTCGGCTCCGGTGGAAAGGGAATCTATGACGGAGATTTTCACACCCGGATTCTCTTCCTGATAAATTGTGGAAGCCGTCATCGCGCTGTTATAGGAACCTGACAAAGCGCTGGTCACAGTTGATACAAAGATTTCATCCGCCCCTTCAAACGCGTTCAGCCAGGCGTCGACAGAAGGACAGGATGTATAGGAACGGCCTTTGTAGGAGGCCAGATAATCGAGCATATCCTTAATATTCAGGTCAGTATCGTCAGTAAAGCTTCTCTCATCGGTATAGACAGTCAGCGGAACGGTCCGGAAATCCGGAACGTCCAGTGTATACAGGTCACAAGAAGAATCCGCAATGATTCTCATCGGCAGTACCTCCGTTTCAACAACGGAAATTGTAGGAGTTTTGCATGTATGCTAAAATTTACAAAAAGGGTGAAAATGTAACACTTCTTACAAAAAAGGCAGATTTGTAACACTATGAAAATCAGGACAGAACGGAACAGCCGGACAGTGCCGACAAGAATGACAATCGGCAACGCGATCCTCGACGAGCTGGAGAAAAAAGAGTTTTCAGATATCAAGGTAACAGACGTGATCCGCACGGCGGGAGTTTCACGGATGTCTTTCTACCGCTATTATGAAAACCTGTATGACGCCCTGTGCGATTATCTGAACATTGTCGTCAACGGATACATGATCGAAGGCGGGGAAATCAATGATCCCGGTGTTTTCATGCGGCTGGAACACATTGAATTCTCGCTTAATTACTTTGACAGATACGCAAGA
>JAUNJW010000274.1 GCA_030533035.1 Erysipelotrichaceae bacterium | reverse complement strand
ACGCGTTGTTTTTGAAGAACTCTTCAGAGTTTTTCAGCCAGAACCTGAGAAAATCCCCTTCATTGTCCTGCTCCACCGCTTTCGTGGAAACGGCAAATGTCCGGTAAGCGACCGTATTGCGGACCGCCGGATATTCCGATGAAAACAGCGGCGGATCCTCAAGGACTGCGGCTCTGACCAGATACGGCCTGTTTGCGGCCAGCCATACCGCCAGCAGACCACCGGATGAATTTCCGCTGACAAATACAGGCTCACCGATGACTTCCTCTATAAAATGTGCCAGGGAAGCACCGATGTTTTCGGCATTCATTTCATAATCATCCGGATATTTAGTCATTCCATGACCCGGATAATCAATCACATATACATGATACTCCAGGGCCAGGGGGACAAGGACACTGCGGTAGGAAAACCAGTCAAGCAGCTGCGCATGCAGAAGGAGCAGAACAGGTTTGCCATTGTCTTCTGATTCAGCATAATGAAAACGCACGCCGCCGGCAGTCGCGTCCTTTTCGGTATAGCCTGCTTTTTTCAGCCTGTTATGTGCCGGGTCACGGTAGAGCGCGACATAAAAAATGACAAGCGGCATCAGCCTCAGCAGGATCCGGATCAGATTGAAAAGTATGCGGAACATTGTCTCCCCTGTTTCAGTATAACCGAATTGTTCACCGCAATGAAACAGCGCGCTTAATGCATGTTCTTAATATTTCATTATCCTGACGATACCTGAAAGAGGAAAGAAAAAAGCCGGTTCACATAGGATATGCAGCTCACAGACGTCCGTCAATCCTGTGATTCCAAATAATCCAGAACTTCGCAATTGTTGAAAGCCGAAAACCGGATCAATGCCCTTTCAATGGAAGCCCGGAGTTTTTTCGTCATACGTACGCCTGGTTCATACCAGATCCTTCTGACCCGCAGGACACTTTCCTTATAGTCTGCCGACGCCTCGATCCGGCCGATGAACTTCTCTCCCCAGAGCACAGGCAGTGTATAGCAGCCGTATTTCCGTTTGTCTGCCGGCGTATAGATCTCCCAGGAATAGTGAAAATCCCAAAGCGAGGCAATCAGCGCTTTGTCCCAGAACAGAGGATCCAGAGGTGCCAGAAATTCAAGCCGCGGTTTGATGTCTGCCCTGCCGGCAAGTACATCCTGCATTAAAGGGTCATCCTTTGAAAGGCAGTAAAACTGTGTTTTGATTCCCTCAATATGAACAGGCAGTATTGCGCCTGACGCCGCCAGGTCAGAGAATGCCTGCCGTCGCTGCTCAGCATTCATGCGGATGCCCAGAAAAGCAGGCGAGTTCTTATCCCAGAGCAGGCCGACCGCACCGATCCTCCTGGCCACCCGCCAGCGAAGCAGCTCTTTTTCGTCTGCACAGGGACACGGCGCGTCAAGCAATGAGGCGTCGAGATAACGCTCAGCCAGATCGTAGAATTTGCGTGACCCGCTTTTATGGTGAATGATGAGGATTCCGTCGGTATAAAGCTGTTCAAGCACGGAACGGGCTGCCTTTGACTTTGCATGCCAGTTTCCGCTCCAGTGCATGGAAGAATGCCAGAAAATTTCTCCTTCAATGGGAAGTGTGTCACTGGAGACCGGTCCGTTTGACCGGATATAAGAAATTGCTTCGCGTTCCAGCCCTGCAAGGTCCGGAAAACTGTCTCCGTGCATCCTGCTGCGCTGGCGGTAATGTGAAAAATACGGCCAGTCTTTTGCGGGCCAGATCGAAAGCTCTTTGTCCACATAATCTACAAGCAGGCGGTCACGGTACAATAACTCCTCCAGCATCGTTTTGCGAAAGCCCTTCACGCGGGACTGGAGTGTCAATTCCGCATTCTTCCCGCATATATCCACAGGATCATACTGAATGCATCCGGCCTGCTGTATATAGTCGTATGCCCCATCCTTGCCTGAAAATCTGTATTTTCCAAGAAGGCCCTGTTTGCAGAGGATAAATTGCCGCGCCTGTTGTTTTGTCAGTTCTCTCACAGTTATTCTTCAGCCTCCTACTGCCTGGATCAGGCACTTAACCCTGAATTGTCCGGGCTGTCTCCGCATCCAGACAGTCTGAAATGATTTCAGCGCTGCCGCGCTTCAGTACACAGTCAAGCCCCAGATAGTCCATTCCGCTGATATCCATACTCACACCTGAACTTTATGTTTCAGACTGTCCGCTTTCCCCGGCATTCCGGGCAGTATTTTGGCCAGCGGCGGGTATTGGATGAGAAAGTGAAAGTCTTCCCGCATTTCGGGCACTTTCTGGTCAGAGTATCCGCCGGCTGGTGCTTCGCCCTGCACTCCGGACAGCAGTCCGGCCAGCTCTGGACATCTTCCGGAAGCGTGAAGGTCTTTCCGCAGATCCTGCATGTTCTTGTGATCATACCCGGCTGCGGTGCTTCGGGATGTTTATCTCCGCCGGCAATCAGTTTCTTTAACCATTTAAACATAAATTCACCTGCTTTCTTATCTTTTATAACAGCTGGCTTGATCCTCCGGTGCCTCAGGAAATACGCACTGAAATATCCGCTTTGCACATTCCGAGGCGGACATCGCGTGCGTGTCGACCGTCAGATCATAGCCGTCTTTCGGGAACAGGTATTCATCGGAGGCTTGTGCCGGTCCCGGGCATCTGTTTCTGCGGGCCGCCTCACGCGCCTGCAGGATTTCTCTTGGACACGTCACACGGATCAGCTTTGTATTGCCGTCACCGAATGAATTTATCAGCTGTCTGAAGATGCGTCTGCTTGTGATCACATGATCGATGATCACACCGCCGCCAGTCCGTAACGCACGCTGCACCGCTTCTGAAAGTGCTGGCGAGATTGCGGATACATCATCCTCAAGATTGTTTCGTGATTGGACATTTTCAGAAAATCATCGATCGAAACGATTTCATAGAAATCGCCGTTCTTCTTCCGGATCAGATTCTGCAGAGCCCGTGCCAGC
>JAUNJW010000273.1 GCA_030533035.1 Erysipelotrichaceae bacterium | reverse complement strand
GCCCTTGACCGGAACGGTGATCTTTCCGTTTTCAATCAGATATCCCTCGCTGACCGCGAAGTTGAATTCACCGGTCTGGGGGTTGACGCTGCCGCCGCCCATCTTCTTTGCGTAGAGACCTTTTTCAATACCTTCAAAGAGCTCTTCAAAGGTGCTTGTGCCGGCGGTGATGAACGTGTTGGTCATCCGGGAAGTCGGTTCATATTTGTAGGATTCCCTTCTGGATGAGGATGTGGAAGCCATTCCCATTCTCCGGCCGCACAGTGTGTCGACCATATAGGATGTCAGCACGCCGTCTTTGATCAGCTGGCGGCACTGCTGGAAATTGCCTTCGTCGTCGATGTTCTGCGAACCCCAGCCGTTGGGAATCGTGCCGTCATCGACGGCGCTGACGCAGGCGTTTGCGATCTGCTGACCCAGTTTCCCGGTGAAGACCGACTGGTTTCTGGAAACACTGGTGGCTTCCAGGGCGTGGCCGCAGGCCTCATGGAAGATGACGCCGCCGAAGCCGTTGTCAATGACGACCGGCATCTTTCCGGACGGACAGTCAGCTGCTTTCAGATTGACCAGGGCTATGCGGGCAGCTTCCCGGCCGATGTCTTCGGGCAGGCATGTTTCATAGAATTCAAGACCCATCCCGGCGCCCGGACCGCAGGAACCGGCTTCCATGCGTTCGCCTTCTCTGGCGTAGGCGCTGGCGCGGACTCTTGTCCTTACCCTGGTGTCGGAAATCAGGCGGCCGTCTGAATTGGAGATCTGGACTTCCTGTCTGACATTCAGCAGCGCCGACTGGACCCTGTCGATTCTCTCATCGGCATTCTTTGCGCCGGTATATACCCGTTCCAGAATCTTTGTTCTTTCTTCCTGGCCGACGGAGTCAAACTGAATCCTGACAGGATGTCTGTTTTCATATGTGACTCTTTCGAGTTTTACGGTTTTACCCTCTTCCTTTTCACCGATGGCGTTTCTGAGGTCGTTGATCAATTTTGTCAAGGACGCCTCATCGGTTTCGTTGGAGTAGGCATAAACGGAGCTGTTTCCTTTGTACAGGCGGATGCCGGCTCCGGCCGTAATGGTGCGGGCAGCTTTTTCGACCTTGTCATTGAGCATGGAGATATCTTCTGAAATCTGGTCTTCCTCATAGATTTCAGCGAAGTCCGCCTCGCTCTTCATGCACAGGGTCAGATACTTTTCAAGTTCTTTCTGATCGAGCATAAAAATATCCTTTCTTTGTCAAAAAGAGAAAAGGAAGGTACAGGGTACCTTCCATAAGCTTCCGATTAACGGATTTCCTTGATACGGGCGTTCTTTGCGGAGAGACCCTTGAGGTAGGAGAGCTTAGCTCTTCTGACTTTACCGCGTCTGACAACCTCGATCTTGTCGATGATCGGGCTGTGGATCGGGAATGTTCTCTGGACTCCGACACCGCCGGAAATCTTACGTACTGTGAAGCTTGCGCCGATGCCGCCGTTGGAACGGTCAACACAGACACCTTCGAAAATCTGGATACGGGACTTTTCACCTTCTCTGATTCTTACGTGAACCTTGAGAGTGTCACCAGCTCTGAACTGGGGGATGTCGTTCCGCATCTGCTCTTTTGTGATTCTTTCGACTAAACCTAAATCCATCTTTCTTCTCCTTTAACGATTGATCTACTGCTCTTAGCCCGTGATATCTGCCAGCGGAACAGCGATGCGCGTACGCGCCTGTATATAGTAACACAATATTTCTTCCCCGGGCAACATAAAAAAACACCGATTTTCACCCGATTTTCAGGTCATTTATTATGCATATGACAGCAGGTATGCATGGTTTTCGGCTATAATGACATTAACGGAAAACAGAAAGGAAAATATAATGGCAAAATTACCTGAAGGCTTCCTCTGGGGAGGCGCAACAGCTGCCAATCAGTTTGAAGGCGGCTTCGCTGAAGGAGGAAAAGGCGTCAACTCATCCGACTGCACCACCCGCGGTTCCAGAACAAAACCCCGCATGGTCACTTTCAGGACAAAGGACGGTGAAGTCAAAGCCGTTCCGATGTTCGGCATGAACGTTGAGGAAGATGTCGAATACGGTGTCTTTGAAGGCTATGACTACCCTTCTCACCAGGGCATCGATTTCTATCATCATTACAAGGAAGACATCGCCCTCTTCGGCGAAATGGGATTCAAGACATTCCGTCTTTCCATCAACTGGGCAAGAATCTTCCCGACCGGAATGGAAGAGACTCCCAATGAGAACGGTCTGAAATTCTATGACGACGTGTTTGACGAACTGCTGAAGTACAATATCAAGCCGCTGGTCACCCTGTCCCATTATGAAACACCGATCGGCCTGGCCAACGCGTGGGGCTCCTGGACAGACGCCCGCACCATTGAATGCTTCTGCAGATATGTAAAGACTGTAGGCGAAAGATACAAGGGCAAGGTACAGTACTGGCTGACCTTCAATGAAATCAACATCGCCGCCCTGTCGCCCTGGATGTCAGCCGGCGTCGGCAAACGCAATCCGCAGGTTGTCGCTGACATCTCCAAGAACCAGCTGCTGGCTTCCGCAAAGGCAGTTGTCATCCTGCATGAAATCGATCCGGCCAACCTCGTCGGCAACATGGTCGCGTATGGCGCCAATTATCCGTACACCTGCAACCCGGCGGATGTCCTGGCCTCCAAGCTGGCAATGCGCAGCTACCACTTCTATGAAGATGTCCAGGCAAGAGGCGTCTATCCCACCTACAAGCTGAAGGAATATGAGCGTGAAGGCGTGAACTTCTCCCTGACCGAAGAAGAAAAAGAGACCCTGCTCAAGGGTACTGTCGACTTCCTGTCCATCTCCTACTACATGAGCTCCGTCTCCACAACCGATCCGGAAATTCTCAAGCAGGTCGCCGAAGGCAATATGGGCCTTGGCGGCGTCAAGAACCCGTATCTGAAAGCTTCCGACTGGGGCTGGG
>JAUNJW010000071.1:6359-9153 GCA_030533035.1 Erysipelotrichaceae bacterium | reverse complement strand
GGCTGAAGTCTGTCTGGAATGCGAGACCGATGATCGGGTTGATAATGTTTTCAATGAATGCTGTGATGATCGCTGAGAAGGCGCCGCCGATGATGACACCGACAGCCATGTCCATGACGTTTCCCTTAAGGGCGAATGCTTTGAATTCTTTCATGAAATTCTTCATAAGCTTCTTCTACTATCTCCTTATACTTTTCAGGCTGGTCCTCAAGAATCACAGCGCTTGCCTGACAATACGGATTGCCGGAAACGTAAGGCTGCGGTTCACTGATTTCAACCTTATCCCCATTATATGTCAGTTTGAAAATATTTCCATGAAAATCTGAAATTGCATTTTCACTGCGGTTTTTCAGGAAATCGTCCTTCACATACATGAGTGTCCTGCGGCCGTAGACAAGCCTTGCGGTATATGGCGCAAAGCCATATCGTTTTTCAAATGCCTCAAGAGTGCTTCCGATCTGCTGGTTGTTCATTTCCGAACTGAAGATCAGACCGCTGATTCCCTTCTGTGAAAGGACATAGGCACAGGCATAGGAATTGGCAATGTTCAGATTCATGCCCGCCAGGCAGTCTTCATTGTCCATCCGGAAGTCACCTGCCTGGGAAAGGACAATGTGCCGGTTATGGATTCTTTCATCCTGCAGCGGCTGGATGGGATCGCTGACAGAAACGGTTTCAGTTTCCTCATAAGCAAAGGCTTCTGAATATTCCCGGACGGCGAGCAGAAGAATATGAGAATCCCAGCCCTTCTTTTCCGGCACCGTGAATGAATATGGCTTTGCCTGTGTTCTTTCCGGATGCAGGAGTGCTCTTTTGCTGCTGAGCATTTCAAGGGCTTCCCTTCTTGTTTCATTCATGATGGAAACAGGAATAAAGATGTTTCCTGTTTCACCGGTCACAGAACGGATTTCATAGGGCTGATCACCGGTTTTGCTTAAGGCACTGATGATTTTCTCATCGCCTAGAGGCGCGTTTTTAGCCGGCTGCACAAGGAACTCACTGACAGCTGTCACTTCATTTCCCCGCTCATCTTCCGCTGTCACGGCAAACGGTTCTCCTGCCATGGCACGGTAGCGCAGCGACGCGGCGGAAAGCCTCTCTGTGGCGATCTGGCGGTCAATCTCATCAATCAGCTTTTTGTCTGAAGTCTTCTGCAGCTTCTGCCCTTTTTTCGGAAACGGTTTTCCTTTGCATTCAAGCCAGACAAAATCGCCGGCTTTAGCGGAAGAAACAAGTCTGCCGTCTTTTTCAATCTTGACCGCTGTCAGACCTGTATCAGCCGGTTCGTTCAGGATCCGCAGGCCGTCGTTCTGGTTCAGGACATCGCTGAGCTTGACAAGCACCCTGCCCTTCTCATAGCGGACAACCGTGCCGATTGTGACGCCCATGTGATTCGGCCGGTACCAGCTCATGCGGCTGACGGTGTCATCATGGAACAGATGGCCGTGCGAAAAACCGCGGTTGAACATCAGCAGCAGTTCTTTCTGCCGCTGCGGCGGTACCTGATAGTCTTTTCCTTCCGCGAAGGCGTCGATTGCTTCCCGGAATGTTTTGATGACGAGCCAGACATATTCAGGGCGCTTCATCCGTCCTTCGACTTTCAGGCTGCTGACGCCGGCTCTCATCAGCTGCGGCAGTCTGTCAATGACATTGAGATCCTTCGGCGAAAGCAGATATTCCCCCATTTCAAAGGGCGAACCGTCTTCATGATAGTATTTCAGGCGGCAGCACTGGGCGCACATGCCGCGGTTGGCGGATCTGTTTTTGAGCGAAGCGCTCATCAGGCACTGGCCGGAATAGGATATGCAGATGGCGCCATAGGCGAACACCTCGATTTCCATGCCGGTTTTCACCGCCTGCTCAATCACCTCAACCGGCGTTTCACGGGCCATGACGACCCTGGCGGCACCCTGGCTCTGCATGAAGCGGACGCCGGCCAGATTGTGGATATGCATCTGGGTGGAACAGTGGACATCGAAATCCGGATAGCAGGTGCGCACATAATGGAAGAGTCCGAAGTCCTGGATCAGCAGCGCGTCAACGTCGGCGTGATACAGGAAATCTACATCTTTGATCGCATTTTCGATCTCAGTTTCATAGAGCATCGTATTCATCGTGACATAGATTTTCACATTTCTCATGTGGGCATAGCGGACAGCTTCCTGCAGCTGCTCACGGTCAAAATTGCCCGCGAACGCACGGGCTGAAAAGTTTGTCATGCCAAGATATACGGCATCGCATCCGGCAGCGACAGCCGCCTTGAGCGAGTCCATACTGCCGGCCGGTGCCAGCAATTCTGGTTTATTCATCGAGAACCTCCCGGATCACCCTGTACTTTTCGTAAAGGTCACTGATCCGCATGGCCGCGTTGGCCGGTGAAGTTGAAGGCAGCCCATAATGCGGCAGACTGCAGTCAACATATTTCTGATAAAGCTTTGAAGCCGCTGCGCCGGTCGTAAAGACTGCCCGGATCCTTGTCTTTTCCGCCAGGCCGGCGATATCATTGACCGTCACATCGGCAATACTGGAATCCGATGAGCCTTTGATCCGGCAGGAGTAAATAACATCCCACAGGGCAATATGGTGTCTGTGGCAGAATTCCTCACGGTCAGTGATTTCCTCTTCAAACAGCATGCCCATCAGCGGCCAGAAGCGGTTGTGGCTGTTGGCATAATAAAAGTTCTGCTGACGGGAGACAACGGAGGGAAAGGATCCGAGGATCAGCACTTCGGAATTCTCATCGTACAGAGGCTCAAAAGGATGGACCAGCAGTTCACTGCTCATGTTCAAACTC
>JAUNJW010000071.1:0-6349 GCA_030533035.1 Erysipelotrichaceae bacterium | reverse complement strand
CCCTGACCGCTTCTGCAGACACAAAGCTTATCTTTCCGCGGTTTCCTTCAGTTCGATCGGTATCTGCATGCCGGTCTGTTTCATGGTTTCCACAACCATGTCAAAAGAAACAAGATGCTTTCTGACACGGCTCATATAACGGGACAGTGTGGCGGCGTCAAAGGCACGCAGGACGCCCATGGCGTTTCTTTCGATGCATGGAATCATGACATAGCCCATGACCGGATCGCACGTCAGGCCGAGATTATGCTCCATCGCGATTTCCGCCGCGTATTCAATCTGGTCGATTGTCTGGCCCATCAGATATGCCGCAGAGGCAGCAGCCATGGATACCGCCGTTCCGACTTCCGCCTGACAGCCGCCGACCGCCCCTGAGATTGTCGCGTTCTGCTTGATCAGATTGCCGAATACACCGCCGATTGCCAGCGCGTCGCAGAGTCTGCCGCGGTCCATGTTGCGGTCTTTGGCGCAATAGTAAACCAGGGCTGTCATGACGCCGCAGGCGCCAAGGGTCGGCGCTGTCACACAGCTGCCGCCGGCCGCGTTTTCTTCTCCCGCCGCAAAGGCATATGCCATTAAGCGCAGGTCGTTGTTTTCCAGCAGCGACTCGGTTGACTGTGTATAAAGCTGGCGGGCCGTGCGGTTCAGGTGAAGCCGGCCGGGCAGCGGTCCTTCGGTTGAGATGCCGCGGTCCACACAGGCAATCATGGCATCGATAATACCGTTGAGATATTCTTTGAGATCCGGTTCATGCCGGTAAACATACTCAGGCAGTGTTATATTCTCTTTTTCAAGAAGCGCGCGGATTTCCTTATAACTCTTTTCAAAGTACACTTCATCATTCCAGTTAAGCGGATACTCTTTGATCTGAAGGGATCCGCCGCCGATGGAAAAGACAGTCCATTTCTGTCTGAGTTCATGATTTTCGTCATAGGCTCTGAGATAAAACCCGTTGGGGAAGTCTTCATCCCAGTCCAGGGAGAAGATGACTTCCGTCTCACCGGGCAGTGATTCCCGGATAATGTTGTCTGTATAATGGCCCTTTCCGGTCAGGGAAAGAGAACCGAACAATTCTGCTTCATAAAAAGGATATGCCCCGTAAACGGACGTAAAAAGCCGGCATGCCCTTTCGGGTGCCAGTGTATGGGAGCTCGAGGGTCCCCTGCCTGTTTTGTATAGTTCCTTAATGGCCTGCATATTGATTCCCGCTGCTTAAAATAAACTGTTCAAATCCGTCCTTCGGATTGATTTTTCCTGCTTTGATTCCCTGGTCAAGCTCCGCCAGCTGCACAAGCATTTTCAGAAGTGAATCGGCTGACCTGCCGGATGTATTCTGAAGCCCCATTTTGACCGCGTACGGCTTCTGTTTCAGCCGGGTCGCGATCATGTCCTGGGACATGCCGGATTCATACAGCTTCTTCATGCAGTAAAGCGAACGCAGCCTGCTGGCCAGCATGGCCATCATATTGGTGTGGTCGATGGAAGCCTTCAGCATTTCATCCATAGCCCGCAGCGTGCCGGCCAGGTCGCCTTTGATGAACAGGCTGCTCATGGTGAAGACATTGACCTCCGGATTCAGTGAGACAAGCGAGCGGATATCATCGATGTCATACTGCCTGTTTCCGTAAAGAATGAGTTTATCGATGGCGTTATGCAGCAGCAATGTGTCGCAGTCCACCCGCAGCAGCATTTCATTCCTGGCATCCCGTGTCAGTGTCAGACCGTTCTTTCTCAGCTGTTCATCGGCGTAGATATTGAAATCACGCTCATACATCTTCTTGTATTCGGTGATCACAGCGCCGTATTTCTGCAGCATTTTGTATTCTTTCTTCCGGCTGTCAGCGTCAAAGCCATGGCAGTAGAAGATCAGCGCGGTATCCGGGTTGGGACGTTTGAGATACTGCTCAAGCATCGAAAGCCGCCTGTCCCTTTCCGCCTCTTCTTTGTCTTCCTTCTTTTTGGAAGTCCTGCCGGGCGCCTTGAAGCCGCCGTTAAGAAAATACGGTTCCCTGATGATGACCGCTTTTCTGTCGCTGCCTTCAAACAGTGAGAAGGTATCGCATTCCATGATCGCGCTGTCAAAACGGAATGTCCGCGGATCGGACGCGTCAAAAGAGACCGTGTGGTCCCTGTCAGCCCCGGAATCTTTCAGGATTCTTTTCAGTGCCTGCTCAATCCTGTAGAGGTCTTTTCCGCTCAGAAGATAAATGCTCATGGAGGTATTATAGCATTCATTGCCCTTGCCATGACAGAAGATCAATGATTCCGTCTGCGGTCACAAGAAGCCGGAACGGACCGATCATGAAGATGCTGATATCGCCATGGTCTTTGGTATCCAGATACGGAATATGGCGCTTCAGAAGCCGCTGGACTGTTTCTTCGGAAGGATGATGATAGATCTGCCAGGCACCGGATGAAACAATCCCGAGCTTCGGTTTCAGGGTATCAAGAAAGAGATCGCAGCTCCCTGTTTTGGAACCGTGGTGCGAAAGCTTGAGCACATCGCAGCGCAGGTTTCCGAATTTTCTGACAATCATTTCTTCCGTGATCTGATCGGCGTCGCCGGGAAGCACAAATGTCATGCCGTTAAGCTGAAATACCAGGACGATTGAACTCTGGTTTTCGTCTGCGCTTTCAATGCTGTTAAGATCATGGAATACAAGTTGGCCGCAGTATGCCGTGCCCTGATGTTCCGTAATGACCTGTGAAGGCCTGTATTCTTCAATAACCGCCTCCATATTGCCGCTGTGGTCAGAGTCGGCGTGAGTGATAAATAACGTGTTCAGCCTGCTGATTCCTTTGGCGTCAAGCATGGTCTTCACGGCTTTGTACTGGGCCGGTTTGCCGGTATCAATCAGGACATTGCAGAGATTGAACGGTTCCCTGATCAGAATCGAGTCGCCCTGGCCGACATTGATGAATGTCACTTCCGCGAAAGGATGGAACATTCCCGTCACAAGAAACAGATAAAACAGAACTGCCGTGATCAAAGAAGAATACGGACTGCGGTAAAAGGAAAAAACCAGAATCACAAAAACAGGAAGTCCCAAACCGATGAGTGAACCAGGCAGAACCAAATGATCGGTAACGAGCCGCAGTGAAGAAATCAGCGCGATCATCTGTTCATGCGCCAGCTGCGGGAAAAAGATAATCAGCATTCCATACAGCCACAGAGCACCGCTGATTCTCAGAATAAACGGAAAAAACAGCGACTGGAACGGGCTGATCTTCTGATACAGAAAGCTCTGGATTATCCCCATTGCCGTCCAGCGGATAAAATGAGAATCCTTCTTTTCACAAAGCCCGCTGATCATGAAAGCAGCCGGAATCAAAAAACCGGCTGAAAATACTTCTTTTTGAAAAATGATGATCAGAACAATGGCCCAGAAGCCGGTTTTCTCCTGCTTTTCCAGTTTTGCAAAAAACAGCAGCCGGCGTATCAGGGAGGAAACAAGCACCAGCCGTAAACCATAGAAACAGATCAGAAAAACATTGAATAAAACGATGATGAATTTCCTGTAGCTGTCCTGCACAAACCGCTTCATCAAAGATTCTGCCAGCATGAGAACCGCCGCACAGGAAAACCCGCTGCCAAGCAGTGAGCCGCTGATCAGGTCTTCATTGTTTATCCCGAAAACCGTCCGGTAAACAAAGGCTTTTACCAGCGGATCCTCTATTTCTTCCAGCTTTTTCTGCAGGGCCCGGCGCATTGTTTTCTTATTGCCGGCAATATGAAGTTCATCAGTCACATACTGCTCAAATACGCCCCTTCTTTTCAGATATGAAGCAAAGTCAAACCGGAAAAAGCCCCTGGCAGAAGGTATTTCCGTCAGCGATCCGTCAAGCAGGATTTCCGTATCATAAAGCAGCGGACCGTCTGAATAAAAAAGGATCTTTTTCCGTCCGCTCTGCAGGATGCACCAGCTTTCATGCACTTCCGCAACAGCTGCTGTTTCAGGCATCCTGTTTCCTGTTTCGTGAAGCGGAATCAGACCGCAGCATACAAGAATCAGAATCATCCAGACAGAACGGAACGATACCCGGATGCTCCAGAATACACAGACGGAAACAATAAATAACGGTACCAGGAAATCAGGCACTGCCTCGAGGAGGAACAGAATCAGTGCCGCCAGCAGGATATTCTGTCTGAACTCCTTCATAAAGAGATGAAGTCCCTGATCTTCTCAAATGTGTTCTGCCCGATCCCCTTGACCCGCATCAGATCTTCCAGTGTCTGAAACAGGCCGTTTTCCTCACGCCACTGAATGATTCTTTCCGCTGTGGCCGGGCCGATTCCTTTCAGCGTACAAAGCTCCTCAGCATCAGCTGTGTTGATGGAGATCCTCTCTGTTTCTTCAGGTCCGCTCTGTTCCGGGATAATGATCAAATCATGATCCTTCAGGACAGATGCGGGATTGATCACGCTGAGATCTGCCGAATCACACACACCGGAAAGATCCAGCACATCCTGCACACTCGAGTACAGGGGGATTTCATACTCACCTTCCCTGCTGACAGCACCTCTGACAGTGACATGAATCGTGTCCCTGTTCAGGGAAGAAAAGCTGACCGGTGTCAGCCGGATCCCGGCCGCCAGAGCCAGAAGGATCAGAACCGCAAGAAATCGTTTCATAGAAGCACCTCCTGAAATGAATATTCATTTCAAAAGGTGAAAACCCGCAAAAAAAGGAACTGAATTGAATCAGTTCCCCAGTGGCATCAGTGAATGTCGATGATGATGACTTCGTACGGGCTGGCAACTTCGACCGTGCGGGTGTCACCGACACGGCTGTCCATGATTGCCTTGGCAAGCGGTGTTTCATTGGACAGTTTGCCGTTGAGCGGGTCAGCTTCGGTGGAGCCGACGATTGTATATTCAGCCTCTTCCTTTGTGTCCAGGAATTCCAGCTTGACTGTGGAACCGATGGAAACGATCTTCTTGGTGCCCTTGCGGATGTCGATCAGCTCATAGTGGTTGAGCATGGATTCAAGCTCGGCAATACGGGATTCAACCTGTGCCTGCTTGTCTCTGGCAGCGTCCCAGTCAGCGTTTTCGGAAAGGTCGCCAAGGGAACGTGCTTCCGCCAGTTCGCTCTTGACTTCCTCACGGACGACATGGACAAGGTTATTGTACTCATCCTTAAGTTTCTGAAGACCTTCCTCAGTTACATAAATCTTGTTTGTTTCAGACATATTCTGTTACCTCCGGTAAGCGTTTTGTATTATAGCATTCAGTGATTGATGATGCTACTGATTTTTGTGGTCAGCAGGTCGATCGCAACGCTGTTTTCGCCGCCTTCGGGAATAATGATATCCGCATATCTTTTGGAAGGCTCAACGAATGTGTTGTGCATGATCCTGACTGTATTGACATACTGGGTGACCACACTGTCAAGATCCCTTCCTCTTTCCTTGACGTCCCTGAGCAGTCTTCTGATGAAGCGGATGTCCGCGTCAGTATCGACAAAGATCTTCATGTCGAGCAGCGAGCGGATCATTTCATCTTCCAGAATGAAGAGTCCTTCAAGAATCAGCACGTCGCACGGATAGCATGTTTCCGTGATACTGCTTCTGGTGTGATGGACAAAGTCATAGGTCGGCTTTTCAATCTTTTCACCGGCGATCAGGGAATCGATATGTTCGAGCAGAAGGTCGTTGTCAAAGGCAAACGGATGGTCGTAATTGGTTTTGATCCTTTCCTCCATCGGCTTGTCTGACTGGTCTTTATAGTAGTCATCCTGACGGATGATCAGAACTGATTTGGAATCGGAAAATTGATCCTTGAGCTTTCTTGAAATGGAAGTCTTGCCGGAAGCGCTGCCGCCGGCGATACCGATAATAATGGGTTTGGACATGTCAGTTATCCCTTTCTTCCCTGACATTCAGCAGGGTGCCCTGCCCGTCGTACTGCAGGGTGATTTCAAATGGTTCCCCGGTATGATCCAGCATCTTTTTCAGGAAGATTCTGTCCCCTTCCCAGAGTTCAAGATTCATCAGTTCGTTTTCATCAATCCAGCGCAGGGTGCCTTCTTCGGTTTCGTGCAGGGATCCGTGATACTGTGAACATGTGTAGACATAGATATCTTCCGGCTCATTGTCCTGGTATTCGAAGTGGACAAGTCCCTGGTATTCCAGCTGTTCACACTGCAGTCCTGTTTCCTCAAAGGCTTCCCGGACAGCGAATTCCTCAATGGTTTCGCCGGGTTCCTTCTTTCCCCCGACGGCAATCCATTTGTTGCGGTTGACGTCTTTTTTCTTTTTGTTTCTCAGCAGCATGAGCCACTGATTTCCGTGGATGATATAAATCTGAGTGCTCAGTAGCATGTCAGATACTTCGCCACGTTGGCGT
>JAUNJW010000070.1:6035-9178 GCA_030533035.1 Erysipelotrichaceae bacterium | reverse complement strand
TTTCCCGCCCGGGCAATCTCACGGCCGCATGGAAATACATGTCTGTATGGTACAATTTTACCAGTAGCAGAAAGAAAACCGCACAGGCCGTTATGGGAGTATTTGACCGCTTCAGGAAAAAGAAAATCACAGATCCGTGAGACGATGCCTGGCTGGCAGAGCCGCACGTTTACAAATCCCCGGAAGGCGCCGCCTTCTGTGCTTTTGCGCTGACGGAAGGAACTGACACAATCCTGCCCGGGAATCCAGAATACACGGCAGAGGGAAAAGAGCTGACTGATTACCGGCTGGTGCTGGTCAGCACCTCAAAGGACGGCGTTATCGGTCAGATGGATTACTTTTCGGCTCTGGCGAAACTGCGGCCGTTTGTCAAAGATTCAAAAGACGGAAAACTCCTTGTCAGAGGACTGTCCCTGGATGAGATGGAAAGCCTGACGGCTCCGGATCTGACAGAAATACGGGCCGCGTTTGAAAAGAACCTGAAGTATATCAGTGAAACAGAAAAAGAAGTCAGCGTTATCGAGAGACAGTTCCAAAGAACTGAGACCAGATTCTTCCTGACAATCGGCACCTGCGACTGTCCCACCGGCCGGATCATCGTCTGTGATCCCCTTGCCTATCTGCCGGCCGCAGAATTCTGCCCGGTTCTTAAAACTGAGATCCCGCCCGGCAGCTATCCGGTGGAAATCTCCATCTGCCGCAGCGAAGCCATCGGTATCCGGATCTGCACCGTACGCCTGAAGATCAAGGATACACCGGCAGCGGTTTACAGACTGGCTGAGCCCGCTTCAGAGAAAGAAACATTCAGCGGCTTCCCGGTGGACGCCGGCATGACCTGCATCTGTGATGCGCAGATCGCAGAGGAGTATCAGAAGTTCCTGGATCGCTGGCATCAGGAACATCCCGGCGGCAATCATTATGACGACTATTTCGCGGATCTCTTCAGACAGAGTGAGGAAAGACTTCCCCAGTACCAGCGCCAGGGCGGCGATTTCATCGAATGGGAGAATCCTGACACAAAACGCAGGCTCGTCATGGCGGCCAGCGGGTTCGGCGACGGTTTCTACCAGAGCTTCTGGGGATACGACAGCGAAGATGAAGTCTGCGAACTGATCATTCCGCTGGTGAACCCGGATCTGTTCGGCCTTTGAGAAAATGGCGGAAAGGAAGAAAACTATGGACATTGAATGGACAGACAATTTTGAAATACGGGTCAGGGCTGAAGACGGAACTGTTCTTGTTTCCGCCAACCGGGAAGGACTTCTTTCCCTTTCGAGGCAGCTGGCTGCCCTGGCTGAAGAGCAGCCGGGAAGCCATATCCACTATGACCGGTACAATTCACTGGAAGACGGCTCAGAGGAACTGATCATCGAACGGATTCCCTGATCCCGGTTTCCGGTGCTGTTCTGAAACATAACATAATCATCAGGAGGAATATTTATGATTGAAAAGCTTTTGAAATTAGGCGACCGCTACGCATCCGAAAGCACCTGGAAGGACTTCGCGCTGGTGAAGTTCTGCCTGTTTGCCATGGGCCTGGCGGCAGGAACCCAGGTCCCCGAAAAACACAAAAAGACTGTCATCGGCGCATCCGCCGCGGTTTTCACCGCGACCTATATTCCGCTGATGGCCAAACTCTTCAGAATTGCATTCAGAAAAGAAGCGTGACTGTACACGTGTCCCCTGCTTTCTTAAGTTTGCGGTGACAGAACATACTGCAGTGGCTGAGCATGCATTGGTAATGCTATAGTGGAACAGAAAGGAGCGAGCCTCTATGAAAACAGCCAGAAAAATCCTTGTGGTCCTCTTTGCCTTCTTCATGATTCTGACAACAGCCGGATGCGGCGCCAAAAAAGAAGACCTGTTCGGCGTCTGGGAATATACAGACACCAGCACAGGAATGTCTGCCGTCTATGAGTTCAGAGATGACGGAACCGGCACATATACCGTGAATTCAGGCGGAAACGAAGTTGTTTACGAACTGAAGTACAACTCCGAAGGCAACCATCTGCTTTTCACGATTACCAACAGTGATATTTACACGGATGATGATCTGTTCGACATTCAGTTCAAGCTAAAGGGCAATGATAAGATGATTGTCAAGGACTCAACCGGCCGCGATCTGACATTTGTCAGAAAGTAACAAACAGGCCTGAAACTAAACACAGCTGACAGTGAATCCTGCCATTCCATACAGATGAAGATCCTGTAACGGGATCTTTTTTGTACGGCTGTCTGCCATACTGCAGAGTTGGCAATATAATATTTGTAGAAAAAAGATCAATAAAGAGGAACAGATATGATGAACAGACTGTTTAAAGCCATAACCCCTGAAGAAGCGGCAGTCCTTACCCAAAAAAGACCTTTTCTTCCGTATAATCCGGAGCCTGTGATTTCAAAGCCTCCGAAAAACGCTCCCCTGCAGCCCATCGAGCCGCTAAAAGTCTTTGACAATGTTTACTGGATGGGCTCAAAAGCCGTCGGAGTGATTGTGATCGATACCGGCGATGGTTTCATGATGATCGATTCCGGCAGCGATGAAAGAGAAGCGGCCCATATCGCCCGGAGCTTTGCAGAGATGGGACTGGATGCGTCAAAGATCAGGCTGATTGTCATCAGTCACGAACATTTCGATCATTACGGCGGACTCTCCTGGTTCAAAAAGGAAGTCTGCCCGGACGCACTGACAGCCATGAGCAGAACCGGCTGGAATCTGCTGCAGACTGTCCCGACCGAATTCGCGTTTACTCAACCGCGCCCGCAGAATATTGACATCTTCATGGAAGACGGCCTCTGCCTGAAAACAGGCAATACAGAACTACTCTGCATATCAACACCGGGCCACAGCGCCGGCTGTATATCCTTTATCTTCAACGCTTCATTGCATGGCGAAGAGATCTCAGTCGGTGTTATGGGCGGTTCAGCTGTCTGGCCCAACTTCCCGGAGGCAAGACTTTACGAAAATTCCATTGAGTATTTCAGGCTGTATACGGATCTGTTTGAATGCAATGCCTTCGCGGCCGTTCACCAGAGTGAGCAGGAGCTTGACCGGGTCAGGGACCACTGGTCCAAAGGAACCGGACATCCGTGGGCATGTTCAAAAGAAGATTTTGACAGGGCTTATCTGCAGGGATTCCGGGACA
>JAUNJW010000070.1:0-6025 GCA_030533035.1 Erysipelotrichaceae bacterium | reverse complement strand
AGAATACCATTTACAGCGGAATGATGCAGGAATACCTGATGCCCAACGGAAAACCCGAAGGCAGTACCCTTCCTGAAAGAAAGTGACCCTTTTCTGGCAAATCCGTTTCTTTGCCCGTCAAAAAGCGGAAAAAAAGCCCTTTTTACGGGCATATTGCGTGATCGCAACCGGCAGTTGACACATTTACAGCCCCGGTTGGTGGTTCCGCAACCGCCCAACGGGCTACGATACAGCCGTCAAGGAGGACAAAAACATGAAACTCGCAGACAGAATACTGGAGTTAAGAAAGCAGAAAGGAATCTCACAGGAGGAACTGGCAGACAGGCTCGGCGTCAGCCGCCAGTCAGTTTCCAAATGGGAATCCGAACAGAGTGAACCCGGGATGGACAAGATTATTCAGATGAGCGATTACTTCGAGGTGACAACCGATTATCTTCTCAAGGGAATCGATCCGGTTTCAAAGAGTGATGTCAAAGGAAAGAACATCGGCAATATCCTATCGCTGGCAGCGCCGTTTATGGCCTGGACCGGCTTCATCACATCGCTGGCCTTCTGGTATGAATATCAGAACACGCTTTCCATCATGAACGGCTTTCTCTGGATGGCCGCCTCGGTGGTTGTCATCTATACCGCTAAGCTGAACCAGCTCATTGATAACAAAGCTGTTACCCGCTACTGGCTGATTTCTTTCCCGGCCGTCAGTATCTTTGTATTATCCGTTCTGTATAACCTGATCTTTTCACCGGGTGTGACAGCGCCGTTCCCGATGGTCTTCGCCAACCAGCTGACCTTCTTCGGCATCTGGGCCCTTATTACGGTATGCCTGAATATTGCCGTTGAAATGATGCTGTATAAAAACCTCAGGAAGTAATTCTGCCATTCGTCTTATACGATCTCATATCAGAAGGAGTAACTGATGGCCTTTGTCATTAAAGCACTGACACCTGATCTTACCGAAGCGTACCTGGACTTTTTTGACCGGCGCGCTTTTTCGGACGGATCACCATATTATCCCTGCTACTGCAATGCCTTCAATCTTGGCATGACAGAGATCAGTGAACTGAGAAAACAGGCACAGCTGTACGGCGGCGGTACAGAGGGATGGAAGCAGGCACTGCGTGAATCGGCTGCCGCAATGGTAAGAAGCGGCAGGATCAAAGGATATCTGGCCTTTGAAGGAGATCAGGCAGCCGCCTGGTGCAATGCGAATGACCGCGCAAACTATTGCCGGACCGGTGAGTTTGACCTGGATGACCTGCCGGAGAATGATTCCTGTGAACTGCCGCCTTACGGGCAGATTAAATCCGTCGTCTGCTTTGCGGTCAGTCCGCAATACCGCGGCAGAGGACTGGCCTCAATGTTACTGGAAAGGTTTCTGGCTGACGCAAAAAGCGAAGGCTATGCATTTGCGGAAGGATGTCCTTCCGTCAATACGGAAGAGCCGCCGTTTACCGGGCCAAAGCGTCTGTTTGAGAAAGCCGGCTTTGAAGAGTATGCCCGCAATGACCATACAATTGTGATGAGAAAAGCACTGAAATAACAAAATTCCCACGGGCATGACGTCCGTGGGCTGTTTTTTGTGATGATGGGTTTTTTTCAGTTCCTGCTGAAAGCCGCTTTGATATATTCTGTATCCCTGCGCTCTATGTCAAACTGATTCAGCTGAACGGAAGGATTCTTCCCGTCCAGGACATGAACGGTCTGGTTCTGGTCGATCAGGTAAATGCGGCTGTCATCCGCGGTCATTGTATTGAATGATCCCGCAAATGTATATTCCTGCAATTCTCCGGTGCTGATTTCGAATCTTGTGATCAGGACATCGTTTCTTTCCATCGATTCCACGATCAGGACATGATCGTCATCCTGGAAATACGGAATCCCGTCAGGAGAGAACGGAAGTTCAAGGCCGCTGACAGTCGCTGTATCCGGTTCAAGGATGAACAGCGATCTCAAAGCTGTTTCCCCTGCCATATGCTGGACGATCACTGCCGTCTTCCCGTTGAAATTGTCATAGAATATATTGCCGACTGTATCATCCAGAAGAACCACTTCCAGCTTGAGATTCAGCTGATCGCCAAAGAAGGAAGCCTTCAGATCTGTTGACTCCCTGACTGTCAGCAGGCAGACGCCGTTTCCGGAAGCGGCCAGTCCCCTGACAATTCCATCTTCCTGCTTATTGGAAGTCTTCTCCATGGTTTCTGTATCCAGTTTTTCAAGGAACGCTTTGGCGCCGGTTCCGTTTTCGGTATGGGCAAAGTACAGCGCCTGGCTGCCGGCGGCAGTAAAAGCAGCTGGTTCTTTTGTCAGGACATATGCTTCAGCAGAATTTCTGCTGAGCTGGTACAGTGTCTTTGCGGGTCTGAATTCTTTGTTGTCAAATCCCGGCACAAGCCACACGCTGTCACTGTTTTCAGGCAGCGGATGTTCAGAATCCGCCAGCGGAAGATCCAGGGAAACTGAGCCGGTTTCCCCGTTTTCATCAAAGAAGACCGCCCTTCCTGTTTTGTGATCCACATCTGTTACCGTGACGCCTGCCTGCCAGTTTTCCGGCAGTTCAAAGTCCGCTTTTTTCATCGACGGCTTTGCGGAGCATCCGCCGAGCACTGCCATCATGATCAGGCACATCAGTTTTTTCATTTGATTCTGTCCTCTTTCTTTAGTTATTTCTGAAGATCTGCAGTCCGCTGCAGAGCCGGCTGTTTCATGTATTTCCCTGCAGAATTCCATGATTCCTGCGGCAAAAGGAGCCGGAGGATGATCGCTGTTATCCTCTGAAACATAACATATTGTTCAGCGTTTTTTTTGTTCATGGGCTGAACTCCCCGATATCCGGGCTGATGCGGACAGCAGTCACTTCAGCCCGTGGGAATTGACATTATTCAGATTCAGACAGGTTTCAGTCCCATCTGCTGACAAGTTTGCTGAGCTCCTTGAGGAACTTCTTCAGCTCGCTGTTTTTCGCATTCTTTCTCTTTTCGATCAGGTGGACCAGTTTCTGTCCTTTCTCCATCAGCTCGTTATAATACTTGTTCTGGCTGTAGGTATCCTGTTCCCTTTCCTGATCCTTTCTGATCATTTCCTTCTTTTCTTCCGCATTGAGCGCTTTTTCAGGATCTTCCGTTTTCAGATATCTGTTTTCCAGCAGGTCAAAAACATATCCCGAATACGGGGCAGAGGCATCATATCCGTATTCCCCCCGGAGCAGCTGTGCATATGCGGCAGCGACTGTGTCCTCGCCATGGACAATAAATACGGCTTGCGGTTTTTCCGGATTGTCATTCAGCCAGTGAACCAGGCCGTTCTGATCGGCATGGGCACTGACATCCTGCAGCTGGACGATCTGCGCCGCGACATGAATATCCTCGCCGAAAATCCGGACGTCCTTTTCACCGTCGATCAGCCTTCTGCCCAGTGTGTCTTCAGCCTGATATCCGGCAAAGGCAACCGTGCATTCCGGCCGCCAGAGGTTGTGCTTGAGATGGTGCTTGATCCGTCCGCTTGAACACATGCCGGAGGCGCTGAGAATCACTGCCGGATTCGTGGAGGTGTTGAGCTGTTTGGATTCTTCCACATCGATGACCATTTTGAGATTCGGGAAGACAAGCGGATGGCCGCCTTCATGAATGATCTTCATGGCTTCCTCATCATAGTAGCCAAAGACATTCTCCTCAAAGATCGCGGTCGCTTCCTCCGCCAGCGGGCTGTCCAGATACACGTCAAAGTCTCTGTAGGAAACAAGATTGTTTTCCAGGATTTCACGGATGAAATACAGGATTTCCTGTGTTCTTCCGACGGCAAAGGCAGGAATGACCACATTGCCGCCCCTGGCGAAAGTCCGGTTCATGATATCGGCGAGCTGGCTGACCGGGTCGGCCGCCTTTTCATGAAGACGGTCGCCGTAGGTGCTTTCGGTTATGACATAGTCCGTTGTTTCCCTGGCTGTGGGATCATTGACAATCGGCATGCCGGTATTGCCGAGGTCGCCGGTATAGGCAAGTGTTCTTGTCTGTCCGTTTTCCTGCAGTGTCAGATAGGTGATGGCGCTGCCGAGAATATGGCCGCCGTCCTCATATCTGGCGCTGACGCCTTCCGCCGGGCTGAATGTCTCCCCGTATTTTACGGTTTTGAAATACAGCATGGCGGTTTCCGCTTCTTTCACTGTATACAGCGGCTTCTCCTGTTTCCTTCCGCTTCGTTTCGCCTTGCGGTTTGCCCACTCCGCTTCTGATTCCTGGATATGCGCTGAATCCTTCAGCATGATCTCGCACAGCTGCCTGGTGGCCTCCGTGCACCAGATGATGCCATGGAAGCCGTCGCTGATCAGTTTCGGCAGCAGTCCGGAATGGTCAATATGCGCGTGCGACAGCAGGACCGCGTCGATTTCTCCGGGAGGGACCGGGAGTTCTTCATTGACATAAATGTCCCTTCCCTGCTCCATGCCGCAGTCAAGCATGATATATCTGCCGCCGATTTCAATCACATGGCAGCTTCCTGTTACTTCGCGGTCAGCGCCGATAAAATATAACTTCATGGTTTCCTCCTGACAGATTGTATGTTTTCCGTATTGAGATTGTTTTCTTCTCTTCAATTATAGTGGAAGCTGAAGAAACCGGTGAAGCTGATCACCGGTTTCTTTTCATATTCAATTTCAATTTTTACAGCTGTTGTCAGGCAGCGACAGTCACTGTGCCCATTGCCTGGGGGATGTTCATGATCAGTTCGCCGAGGGCCGGTACTGTGATATGGCCGCTCTTCGGGTTCTTGATGCTGATGAGGGGTGTGGTGATCTGGGCCTCGACGTCGCTTCTTTCGATGGCAAGGTCGGAGTTGATCATCTTCAGGCCTTCGCAGTAGCACAGCGGCTGGGTGCCGATGATTGTGCAGTTTTCAAAGGTGATGTTTTCACTGTACCAGGCAAGATATTCGCCTTTGATTGTGCTGTTGCGGACAACGACATTCTTCGCGTGCCAGAAAGCGTCCTTGGTGTCAAAATTGCAGTTTTCAAAGACGGAGTCTGTGATGTACTGGAAGGAATACTTGCCTTTGAATGTCACATTGTCAAAGTGCAGGTGATCGGAGCGCATCATGAAGTATTCACTTTCAGCGGTGCTGTCTTTCATATCAATGCCGGAAACGGACCAGCCGAACTCCGGGGAGACAATGTCACTGTTTTCGATTGTGACGTCCGCGCATTCGCGCAGCGCCTTGATGCCGTGCATCTTTGTGTTCCTGATTGCGATGTCTTTGGAATACCATAAGGCGGCCCTTGCCTTGTCAGTCATCTCGCTGTTTTCAATGGTCAGGCCCTGGTCATGCCAGAACGGGTAGCGCAGGTTGAAATAACTGTCTCTGACTGTGATATTGCGTCCTTCCTTAAGGGCGCTTTCACCATCCGCCGGACCGTCGAAACGGCAGCTGATGACTTCTGTATCTTCAGAAGCGTATAAAGCTCTTTCTTCGTCAAATGTTCTGTTTTCAATTCTTTCCATATCCGTGCACCTCCCTGATGCACTCTTATTAAAGCGCGCTTAAGAAGCATATACAAATACTTATAATTCATATTGAATTATTCGTTTTATGAATAGATTCTGTAAAAACAAAAACCCGGAAGATCCGGGCTCTGTGGGTGCGCCTCTGTCAATGACGGCAATACTTTTATGTATGGAGATATTGTTCTGACAACAATCAGTGCACGCCTTCCGCGATTGCAGCAGCTTCATCAGGAGTGATGCCCTGAGCCAGGCTGACCGCATAGCTGTATCCGTTTTCCGTCCAGATCAGCAGCCTGTACAGCCCTTCATCGCCTTTGAGCGTGACTGTTTTTCCTGCTGCCTGGATCTTGGTTTCTTTTTCCCAGGTGCTGTAGTCACCGCTGATATCATCGCTGCCTTCCGCCTTGCGGATATGCATTCCCACCTCATCCGAAGCATCGCAATAGACAGCGTCAATGAGGGAATTATTGTAGACGGCTATTTCCGAAAGCTTGAGGTCTTCATATATCTCAGGACACTCCAGTGCGAACCCT
>JAUNJW010000272.1 GCA_030533035.1 Erysipelotrichaceae bacterium | reverse complement strand
TGAAGGAAGCGACCATCTTCACGTCTTCCTTGGTCAGCAGTCTGTCCAGCAGCCAGAGATCAGGCGCGTTGTCGGCGATCTTTTTCGGATTGCCGAGCACTTCAATGTCGTCGCAGATCATCGCTGCCGCGATCTTGAGATACTTCAGCTTTTCTGGGTCGTCAACGTGATACTCCTCAGGCAGGTAGTCATTCTCGTTGAACATATAATTCTTGTACTTTTCGGGAATCATATTGGTTTGCTCCTATTATGTTTAACAATTCTTTCCTTGTTCACATTTTACCATGAAGCGGACAAGGCAGACTGCCTGCTTTCCGTGTTTCATGCAAAAAGCAGACCTGCAAAATGCAGATCTGCCAATTGTGTGATTCACTCTTTTTCCAGCTTTACCGCCGTGCCCATCAGCACAGGGATACTCTGCTGGGGACCCAGGCACATCGAAATGCCGAGCACCGCGTCAGCGCCGAGCTTCTTTGCTTTTTTGCGCAGCTTCTCTTTTGTCTTTTCAAAGCTTTCATCCAGCACCCAGAGGTTGCGGATCATATGGAACTCCTCATCGAAGGCGTAAACAAGGCCGAGATCCTCAGTGACCCTGTAACCCGGATAAGTAGGAAGCGCGCTCAGAATGATTTCGTCATTCATGCAGTTTCTCCTTTCAGCGGCTGAACCAGTGGTCTTCCAGCCAGCGGCCGACACCGTCCTCATGGACAGAATACTCTGTAATTGCCTGGGCAATCGATTTGACCTCATCACAGCCGTTGCACAGACACACGCCGTATCCGGCCTCCTTGATCAGGCCGTAATCATTGTCCATGTCGCCGAAGGCAATGAATTCAGAAAGAGGAATGCCTGTTTTCTCTGAGAACTGCCTCAGGGCAATGCCCTTGTTGACATGGGGATCAAGGAATTCAATAGTCGTATGATCCTCGATTTCAAATGTCTGGACTGTAATCCATCTGTCAGTCGGATGCTTGGCAAGGCGGGCGTAGAATTCCGGCTTCAGGGAAGGCTTGAGATGGCATTCAATCTTGCCGGTGTCGTGGCGGCTGACAAAGTCCACATCGCCGACTTCGACGATGGAATGGTTTCTCTTCTGGGAGTCTCTCAGGAAATCATCCATGCGCAGGGCATTGATTTCATCATAACCGTTGACATAGACGATCGCGTTGAGGTCCATGTCATGAATCAGGGAAAGAATTTCCCTGACGTCTTCCTTCTTCAGCTGGTAATAATGCTCAATCTGATCTGTGTCACGGTTGTAAAGGTCGCCGCCGTTCATGCCGATCGCAAAATCAAACGGAAATCCGAGGTTCCATGTATTGGCCAGGTCAAGAATCCGCCTGTCCATCGGTCTTCCCGAAGCGACGCCGAACAGCACACCCTCATCATGAAGACGGCGGATCGCGTTCAGGGTTCTTTCACCGGGAATACTTCCCTTCATGCATAATGTGCCGTCGATATCGGCAGCCATAACGGATATTTTTTCAATCATGGGACTCTCCTTCCATGTATTACATCTTTATTCTAATGACGGCAGATGCCCTGTACAAGGCACAGGCACTTCAATCTGAGAAATGGGCAATCCATTCCGGTTCTTTGAAGCCGACAAGCACGGTATCGCCGTCGACAACAATGGGCCGCTTCACCAGAAGCCCGTCAGTGGAAAGCAGTTTATACTGTTCTTCCTCACTCATGGCCGGGATTCTGTCTTTCAGGTTCATGGATTTATAAAGACGGCCGGATGTGTTGTAGAACCGCTTCAGGTCAAGACCGCTTCTGGCGTGCCATTCCTTCAGTTCTTCATACGAAGGCTTTTCTTCGGCGATATGCCTGAACTCATAGGCAATGCCTTTTTCCTGCAGCCACTTTTCCGCTTTGCGGCTGGTGGAACATTTGGGGTATCCGACAAACAGCATGTTTCTTTCCTCTTCTTTCTTCACATCATCCACGGTTCAAGAGCAACGGGTTCCTGACTGAGCATTTCCTTCTGCTCATCGCTGAGCAGTTCCTTGCGAACGATGACTTCATAAACGAACTCATCGAAATATCTGTCACTGCAGACAAAATAGCCGTTCTTTCCGACATCCTTACCCCAGGAGTTTTCGATCTTCCATCTGTCCGGTTTTCCGTCTTTGTCAAAATTGACGCCGGTCAGGATCATCGCATGGGTCGCGAAGGAATCATGGGATTCAAGTCTTTCCTTCTTGTTCTGGAAGAAATCCGCTCCGCCCAATACATTCCTGTAATCAAAGCTGGCCGGATCCCAGACGCCTTCCTGCCTGTCGCCGTAAGCCCCGGAATCGCAGCCGAACCAGACAGGTTCCCCTTTTTTCAGCTGTTCAACCGCCATTCTTTTCAGCTCGGGCATCTCAAGATTGAGGAATGTCACGTCCCTGTCCGCCATTGAGCCGCTGTAATGGAAATGGAACAGCCGGTTGAAAGGCTTGCATTCCGTCGGCTCATTGGTGACAGTTATATAATCATCAAAGTTTATGTCTGTGTACTTCCGGCAGAATTCCTGCGGCGTCAGATCATGCTCGGCATGATATACACCGTCTTTGTCACGGTATTCAAGATGGAATGTTCTGACCGGCTGACCGTAGACATTGCATTCAGCCTTGTAGATTTCCGTCAGCATTTCCTTCTTCCGTTCCGTTATGTCTTTTCCCTCACGGATCATTGCCCGCAGTTCCATGATGTCTTTTCTCAGCAGGCTGTTCAGCATCTTCATAAACCGTTCGGTATGGGAAGACTGATATGTTTCAGGCATGACCCAGTCCGGCACAATGCCGTACTTTCTGACCAGGTCAGCCGCCATGTCCCAATAGCCGCCATCCCAGAATCCGTTGAAGATATATTCCATTTTTCTGTCGGTCAGCGGTTTGTCCGCATTGGCAATTGCCATTTCCAGAAGATTGTTTGATTTTTCCAGCTTGTCATAGAAAGACATGTAGTTGCCCGAGAGTTTGAACTC
>JAUNJW010000271.1 GCA_030533035.1 Erysipelotrichaceae bacterium | reverse complement strand
AATATCCGGGCAGATCGAAGATCTTTTCCCGGATCTTGCCGAAATCAAAGCAGAGGATCTGAAAAAACTGATTGTAACGGTCAGAGAACAGAAAGAAGCCGATGAAGAGTATCTGAACTCGGAAGAAACCGCAGCCCTCATCGAAGAACTGCGGACCCTTGATCCGGATACCCCGCTTGCGGAAACAGAAGGGTATGAAGAACTGACGGAAGTCCTTGCCCGCTGGATGCTGTTCAGAAATCCAAAGACTGTATCTGATCTGATCAGGGAATATGAAGACACGCTCACTCTTTTTGAGGGCCTTACTCAGCTGGCGGAAACAGAAGCGTTCATACGGGTCAGTGAACTGATCGAAAACGCCGATCCCGAACAATCTGTGACCCGTCTGGTTTCCCTGGACCCGGAGCAGCTGGACGAAATGGCAGACGAGCTGTCAGAACAGACAGATCAGCCGGTTGAAACCGTCGGCGATCTGATCAGCGCATATGATTCCCTCAAAGAGCAGCTGGAGAATACAAAACAGGAACTGCTTGATACAAGAAAATCCATCACTGACGCACTTTCGGAACAGGGGGTATCGGAAGACGGAATTACGGCAGCGGTCACAGATCTTGAAGAACTGATCCAGACAATTCAGAACGGTATTGCGGACGGGGAAAGACAGCTTGCCGAAGCTGAAGCACAGCTGAATGACGGATATGCGCAGCTGGCCCGGGGGCAGCGGGACCTCAGTGTTCTTTCCGCCGAGGGCCGTGAGAAACTGGCGGAAGGACAGCGGAAGCTGATCGACTCCCGCAATCAGATCGCACAGGCGAAAAGAAAACTGGAAGAAGGCCGAAAGGAACTGGCGGATGCCAAAGCCGACGGTGAGGAACAGCTGGCTGAGGCAAAGCAGAAACTCATTGACGCCAAAGCTGAAATCGACGCCCTGGAAAAGGGCAGCTGGACAGTTCTCGACAGAACATCCCATTACGCTTCCGCCACCTATCACCAGACGGTTGACCAGATGCGCGCCATCGGCGATGTTTTCCCGCTGTTTTTCATCCTGGTCGCGGCTCTTGTGTGTCTGACAACAATGACAAGAATGGTTTCCGAGCAGCGCGGGGAAACCGGCGTTTTAAGAGCGCTTGGCTATTCGAAGATGCAGTGCGCCTCCAAATATCTGATTTATGCCCTGAGCGCGACCCTGCTCGGCTGCCTGATGGGCAGTGTCATCGGCATCCATACATTCCCGCCGATCATCTACCATGTCTGGCGGATGATGTACATCCTGCCGGACATTGTCCTGGCGGTTCCCTGGCGCCTGATCATCCTGGCGACAGTTTCCTTCCTGGCAGCGATGGGCGCGACAACATGGTTTGTCATCCGTTCTGACATGAAGGAGGTGCCGGCCCAGCTGCTCAGGCCCAAAGCCGCAAAGAGCGGCCGCAGCGCCTTGATTGAAAAGATCGGGATCATATGGAAGAATCTTTCCTTCACATGGAAAGTCACACTGCGAAACATATTCCGCTACCGGCGCAGGTTCATTATGACCATCCTCGGTGTCGCCGGCTGCGGTGCCCTGATGGTGACCGGGTTCGGCATCCGCGATTCCATCAATGACATGGTTGACCTGCAGTTCTTTGACATCCTGCGCTATGACGGCTCAGCCGCCATATCCGATGAAGCGGATGAAAAGGATATCGAAGCGCTCCGCGCAAGACTGCTGGCCCGTGATGACGTCGAACGGCTGACCGATGTGTTTGCCTACAGCGCCCTGGCCTCGGATATGGACCAGAGCGGCCTGGATGAAACGGTCAGCGTGCAGATCTTCAGCGACCCCTCCGATATAGAAACAGCCTATGACCTGCGGACAAGAACAGGCCATGAAAAGATTGAGCTGCCGGATGACGGCGCCGTCATCTCGGAAAAGCTGGCGGAAAATCTCTCCCTGAAAACGGGTGATGTCTTCCTGATGGAGGATGAGGACGGACACAGGAAAACCGTACGGATTGCCGGCATCTGCGAAATGTATATCCAGCATCAGGCCTTTATGACGAAGAAGTATTTTGAATCCCTGACCGGCAAGGAACCGCAGAGGCGGGCGCTGTTTATCACCGGCACTGAAGACACAGTGGATCTGAAAGACCTGCAGGCACAGCTGATGGACGAGGAATCCGTCAGCAGCATCTCTTTCTATGACGAAACCCTGAACAACTTTTCGACGATGGTGAAAAGCCTTGATTTGATCGTCTGGACGCTGATCATTTCCTCGATGGCCCTGGCCTTTGTCGTTCTGGGCAACCTGATCCATATCAATGTCGCTGAGCGGCAGCGTGAAATCGCGACGCTCAAGGTGCTTGGCTTCAGAAGAAAGGAAGTACAGTCCTATATTTTCAAGGAAAACAACATCCTGACAATCCTCGGCGCCCTGGCGGGACTTCCGCTGGGCAATCTGCTGCACCATTACATTATGGGCTGCATCGAAATGGATTATGTCATGTTCGGCCGTTCTGTCAGCGCCGGCAGCTTTGTGATTTCGGCGGTGCTGACAATAGCCTTCGGCATGTTTGTCAACCTGGCCATGGTGCGCACCCTGGATTCAATCAAAATGGTGGAAAGCCTCAAGAGCGTGGAATGAATTACGTCTATATCCTGGAATGCGCCGACCGTTCATGGTATACCGGCTGGACAAATAATATGTACAGGCGGTTCAAGGCCCACCAGAGCGGGCATGGCGCCAAATATACCCGTTCCCATTACCCGCTGCGGATTATTTACCTGGAAAAATTCGAGGATCCCTCCGCAGCCAGAAAGCGGGAATATGCCATCAAGCATATGACCAGAAAAGAAAAGGAAGACCTTGTTGCAGGCCGATTGAAAAAAGAAGGAAACTTGTAGATAATGAAAACAGGAGGAAAATATCATTATGAGCAATTTAAAAGTTGTCCGCTGTGAAGGCTGCGGCAAGATCGCTGTGATCCTGAAGGATTCCGCCTGCCCGACAAAATGCTGC
>JAUNJW010000270.1 GCA_030533035.1 Erysipelotrichaceae bacterium | reverse complement strand
GGAAGTATACCTTTTTGATAATTCCCGCGTTTGATTTGATACATGTTCCGCAGCCATTGATGACTGTTGAGAAGAATGTCCAGGGAATAATTCCTGTGATCAGATATACAACATAGTTATCCACACGGTTGCCGATCAGATACGGAAAAACAATCGCATAGACAAGCACCTGCAGGAGCGGATTGACAAATGACCAGAGAACACCAAGAAAAGACGCCTTGTATTTGCCGCGTATTTCTTTTTTGACATTTGATTTTAACAGTTCCCTGTAATCATACAGTTCTTTAAACATACTATCCGCGCTCCACCACCGAAAGAACCAGATATCTCTCGATAATTCTGATTCCATTTTCATCATACAGACCTACTGTCACGTTCAGTCTGCCGTCAGCCACCTGGTCCTTATACTGACTGATATCAAGATCAGCCGTAAACCCGGTTGTTTCAACATCCAGGAAACCGCTGTACTGTTCAACAAACGCATCCACGACATCCTGGCGGGCTTCAGGAACGATGTTCTCCACCAGTCTGTCACCGGCTCTGATTTCAAATTTTGTCTGCTGGCAGTCACTGATCCGCCAACCCCTGAGCTGTACGGTTTCGTTTTCAGACACCCTGAGATAGTTCTTGGGCTGGTCTATATTGATCAGTCCGCTGTAGACTCCGGTTCCCTGCTCCATCTGCAGACGTTTCTGTTCCTGGTTATCGATTGCGATCTGACGCAGATACTCATCAATAACCTCTGCCGGTGTCCCGTCCATACGGAAATCACCCTTGTAAATCCAGATCGCCCTGGTACAGAGATCTTTGACGACATCCAGGCTGTGGGATACGATCACGATCGTTTTGTCAGATGCTTTCAACTCTCTCAGCTTGGCATAGCATTTCTCCTGGAAATGCTGATCACCAACCGCGAGGATCTCATCAATCAGAAGAATCTCCGCATCCACATTGATCGCAATGGAAAATGCAAGACGCATATACATACCGGACGAATATGTTCGGATCGGCTCATCAATAAAAGCACCAAGCTCAGAAAACTCGATGATGTCGTCCATTCTGCGTTCAATATCTTCCTGTGTCAGGCCGAAAATCGACGCGTTGAAATATATATTTTCACGGCCGGTAAAATCCTGGTGGAAACCTGCCCCAAGTTCAAGCAGGGAAGTCAGCTTGCCGTTTGTCTCAACTGTTCCGCTGGTAGGGTAGATGATTTTCGTCATCAGCTTCAGCAATGTCGATTTGCCGCTGCCGTTTGTGCCGATCAGCGCGACGGTCTCACCTTTTTTAATATCGACATAAATATGATTAAGAACGTTGAGGACAGTACGGGAATTCTTGCGGTTGAAAAACAGAATCATGTCCTTAAGGGACTTTGCCCTGTCAGACTGAATCTTAAAGCTTTTTGACATGTCTCTGATTTCAATCGCGTTTTCAGGATTCATATATACCTCTTTTTGCATAAGCATTATACACTATCTGCCCGGCTCTGAAAATGTGCGCGGCTTGTACTGACTGCTGATCACACCGCATCAGAATTGCATTCTGCTAATTTGATGTTATGAATCCAGCCGATCATTAAAGAATCCGGCTTTGGAACTTTATCGCACTGAAGTGCTGATTTCACAAAACAAGGAGTTTTCAGCTGTCAGCAGAAAGAGGAGCCGGCATGGTGATCAGGAAAGCAGTATCTCTTATTACAGTATTAACACTTCTCCTCAGCAGTGGACTGCAGGTCGCTGCAGAAGAAACCGAACCGGAAGATATTGATACTGTCCCGGCGGAAGAAGTAATAATTCATCCTGAGGAACAGAACGATATAACTACTGACCAGAACGATGAAACAGAGAATCCGGAAGAATCAGAATTAACCGAAGAAGCTGAACCGGTCTCAGAAAGTGAACCCGGTGAGAATGAACCGGTTGTTATTCCTGAAGAATCTTCAGACGGGGAACAGAATGAAGAACAGATCCCTGACGAAGAACCGCAGGAAGAAATCACGAAATCCATTGAGCAGGTAAATGTGTTCTATACCGCACATCTTTCCAATGTAGGTTGGACGCCGGTTTATACAAACGGTGAGACTTCCCGCTACGGCAGGCTGGAAGCCTTCAAAGTATATACTGACAGTTCCCCGGATGAACTTTCTCTCAGTTATCAGGTACACGTTCAGAATATCGGCTGGATGAACACAGTCGGAATGAATGAGACCGCAGGAACAACCGGCAGATCACTTCAGATCGAGGCAATCAGAATCAATCTTTCCGGCAGCCAGGCAATAAATTACAGCGTCTTCTACCGAACATACGTGGATGGCTACGGCTGGACAGACTGGGCTGTCAACGGGAAAACCAGTGGTTCAGAGGGATTCGGCAAGGCAATCTGCCAGACAGAAATCAAAATTCTCAGCACTGATGACAATTCAATCACACCCGGTCTGGCGCCGAGAATCAATGACGCTCCTCTTCAGTACAATGCGCATGTACAGAATATCGGCTGGCAGAAGTATGTGATAACACCAGCCATGGCAGGCACTACAGGCAGATCATTACGACTGGAATCTGTTAATATCAGGCTTACAAATGGTTTTGAAAAGAAAGGCGGTCTTCAGGGACGTGCCCATGTTCAGAATCTGGGCTGGATCAATTCATCTTCCTATCCGGCAGGAATGACCCTTGGCACAGTTGGAAAGAGCCTGCGCCTGGAAGCGATTGAACTTTCATTGACCGGTGATCTTGCGGATCAATATGATATTTATTACCGTACTCATGTTCAGCAATTAGGCTGGATGGGATGGGCACACAATGGCGAATCTTCCGGCAGTTCAGGAAAGAGCCTGGCAATAGAAGCAATCGAAATCCGGATCGTTACAAAGGGGACCAATGTCTTTTTCCTGGATGGGAAAGCCTGTTTCAGCGAAAAACTGAAAGTCGGCTTTCAAAATGAGACAATCAACGGAAAAACTGTCAAAGTCTATTACGATGAAAATCATAATATCGTCAAGAAGGGTTTTAAGCT
>JAUNJW010000069.1 GCA_030533035.1 Erysipelotrichaceae bacterium | reverse complement strand
GCCGTCCAGATATACCCTGGCATTGGAGGGATGGTAGAAACGGCCGTGGGTTTCTATGAATTTCTCATAGGAAAGGTCTGTGATATATTCCGGATCGCCGCCGGAGACAAACCGGTAGCAGTTGTCCGGAAACAGCATCCGGCTGATTTCGTCCACGATGGTTTCATCCACTGAAGCGAAAGCGCCTTTCATTTCATTGAGCACGACGCCTTTGTATACAGGCTCTTCCTGCTCATCGCGGATTTCGTAGTGCCAGCCTTCCTGGTAGAAGATATTCGGATTGGTATAGATGGCCGGGTGGAAAACCGCGTCCAGGTAGACGGACATGAGATTCATGAAATCCCTGCTGTTTCTTGAGGAAACAGGATACATGGTCTTGTCCGGGTAGGTAAAGGCGTTCAGGAATGTCTGCATGCTGGACTTGAGCAGTTCCACAAACGGTTCCCGGACCGGATATTTTTCAGATCCGTTGAGCACACTGTGCTCGAGGATATGGAAAACGCCGGTATCGTTTTCCGGAATGGTTTTGAATGTGACGGCGAATGTCTTGTTTTCATCCTGCCGCTTCATCCAGCAAAGCTGCGCCCCGGTTTGTTCATGTTCCATTTCATAGAGCACACCGGCACAGTCGGGTATTTCACGGATTCTGTTTACCCTGAATCCGCTGAGCACTGTTCCTGTCTTTATATCCATATATGACACCTCACTGCATCCACTATTATAGTCAAAACCACCCTGCTCCAAAAGAAAGTGTTTCCGGATTCCCGGAAACACCTGCAGTGTGATTTATTTTTTGGCTGGTCCAAGCTGAATCAGACCGGTGATACGGACGGATCCGCTGCGCTCCTGTCTGCAGAGCGCCTCGAGATCCCTTCCGTTCATGTACTCGCGGATTTTGGACTCATGTGCTTCGTAGTCCACCGCGTACATCGCGTTAAGATCTGTGTGTTTCATTGCTGTTTGATTCCTTTCTGTAATAATACGGCTGTTTAAAACTTTAAAACTGTTTTTACTCTTCTGCCTCTTCAGGTTCCGGCATGATGATCTTGCCGTCGGAACCGATCGTGAATGTGATGCTGTAAGTATCACCCTGTACCGGTTCGCTTGATTCGGAAGTTGAGTAATAGTCCTCCGTTTTCAGGACAAATGTGTCGTGATCGCCGGGAACGATAAAGACCAGTGATCCCCTGACGTCGGAACCGGCCGCAATCTCATAGACGGATTCCAGTTCGTTTGTCACAAGCGGGTCTTCTCCGTATGCCGAAATCGGTGCGTCGTATTCGTCTTCTCCTTCACCCCAGGAAATCCAGAAATCGGCATCGCTCATCGAAATTGTGCTGTCGGTCGTGTTGGCTACGCTGAGGTCAACAATCAGGAACTGATAGCCTTCAAACGTGGACTTGTCGGCCAGTGTGGTTTCTGTATACGCGTTGTTGACTGTGTAGTCAAAGAACATTGTGGCCAGAGGCTGACCGGCCTCTGCTTCGAGGATCTTGACTTCTTCCTTACAGCCGGCAAGGCTCATGACTGCGGCAGCAGCCGCTAATGCGCGGATCAGTTTTTTCATGGTATTCCTCCCTGCCGGAGAATTTCCGACGAACGTTATCAGTTTATCACAATACGGCAGACTTCACCAACCGGGTGAAATCTGAATCTTTCCTCACTGCGGCAGATACATCATCAGCCAGCAGCTGCCCCATGAACCGGAAATGTAATAGCCTCTGGCGATCAGCTTTCCGTTTTCGTTGAACACGCTTCTGGTCATGGGATGTTTCCCGCTGTATTCCGTCACGGTCTTTGAATAGTTCCGGGCAGGCTTCCAGGCGCTCATAGGCATGCCTGTGATCCTGGTGACCTGCTGTACAATCTTACCCTCTTCGTAAGTATTGTCAATCTGCATGACTGTCTGCAGAAGGTTTTTGGTGATTTTGAGCGATGTCATATTGCCGTCGCTGTCATAGCTGAGGGCGAGTATGTAAGTCTGTTCCCCCACCTGCATGACGGCGTGATCAGGATTTTCCTCACCCGGCCATTCAATCTCTGCGGTTTCCCCTGTCGAAGATGTTATGGTTTCCCTGGTCAGGGCGCCGCCTGTATTCCTGGTTCTGGAGAAGCTGAGAATCTGCTTTGAGACTTCACTCAGTGTTGTCAGTGTGCGCAGCTCTCCTTCTTCCATGACAGATTTTTCCGCGATCCATGAATATGAATCGCCGGAAGGATATACTGTCATCTCATATTCCGCGCCGTCTTCCCAGTCAAAGCTGCCGAAGACTGTCTTCTGCGGATTGTCTTTCTGATATGCCTTGAGATACTGCGGATAGCCGGCATAGTCATAAACGATGTCGGTCCGGTATACTTCCTCGCCTCTTTCATTGAGAAGCACCAGTGTTTCCGGCAGTCCTTCCAGGTTGTAGACATTGCCTGCTTCATCCGCGTAGGAACCGCCGCCCTGGATGGCTTTGATCCGGTTTCTGATCCGTTCGTCCCCGGTCAGCTCATATTCTTTTTCAAGATATCTGAGCGCCATTTCCTGCTGGTTGGACCTGAGCGATTTGACAGCCATCATTTCGCAGGTGTCCGCATAGATCCCGGTGGCATATTCGTTGTCCGAAATATCGAGTTTTTCGAACAGCTGATACGCTTCCTCGATCCGTTCGGTACGGTAGTACGAATCCGCCAGCATCACGCCGGAAGCTTCCTTTGAGCCCCATTTGTAGGCGCTCTTTAAAGCCGGGATGGCCGCATCCCAGTTGCCTTTTTCGTAATACTCCTGTCCTTCCGCGAGTTTTCTTGCGGCAAAGGAACGCACGCCCAGGGTAATGCCGATAATCACGGTCATGATGGCAGCTGTCGCGATGGTAATAACGCGGATCAGCTTTTCCATGTCTTTTTTGGGCGGTTCATCGGGCAGTGTGCCGGGATCCTGTTCCCCGATCTGTCTGCCGCAGTTGGTGCAGAATTTCGCGCCGTCTTCAATTTCCGCGCTGCAGTATGGGCATTTCATATGTGCCACCTCCAGAAAAGGACACCGTTACCGGCATCCTTCATTTTGTTTCTCAATAAAGAATTCTGTTGACTGAGATTTCAGCTCTGCCGAGTGAGATTCTGTCATTCTCTTTCAGCTGTGCGCTTCCCAGGGAAGGAAGCTTGGTGCCATTGACAAATGTGCCGTTATGTTCGGAAACATCCTCAATAAACAGACCGTCGTCGGTTGCGTAGAATCTTGCGTGTCTGCGGCTGACAGCCGGTTCAGAGATCACAAGATCACAGGCAGTTGACTCTCTGCCGATCAGGCACGGCAGCAGGTCAATCTCATGGGTCTGCGACTGGCCGGCCACTGTCACTGTCACGACAACGCCGACAGGCTTCGGTTCGGATTCAGTGAGAATCGGCTCTTCATCATAATCGTCTTCATCGTCGAGATCGATCATCCGCAGCGGCGCTGAATCGGACACGCTCAGATCAAGCGGTTCCTCAGCAGGGGCAGCGGGTTCTTCTTCCATGAACGGAACGACCACTGTTTCAGCGGCAGCGGGTTCAGGCTCCAGGAAGATGTCATCGGCAACCGGTTCCTCGAAGATGGGTTCAGGAACAGTGAGCGGTTCTTCTTCCTCATAGACAGGTTCAGCCGGCACGGAAACAGGTTCTTCCTCTTCAGCGGGCAGAATCACTTCCTCAGGCTCTGCAGCAGGTTCAGGCTCCGCAAAGACGGGCTCTGCGACAGGCTCGGGTTCGGGCTCTGCGGCAGTTTCCTTCTTTGTCTTTCTGGCTGCCATCTTAGCCTGCTTTTTCGGGGAAGGAACTTCCCTGCCTTCATCATCGATATAATATGTATTTCTCTTGACTGCCAGGAAAATAACAGCCAGAAGCAGGACAAGGCAGACACCTGCCAGGCCGTAGATTATCATTTTATCTAATTCCGGATCATTGAGCATAAATTACCTCTCCACGTTAACGGGAAATTGCCGTTAACTCCTGTACATCATACAACAAATACGGCTTAAAAGTCATCAGTCTCAGTAGATTGGCGCGTCTGTGCGTGATTCTCTTCTGATTGTCTTTATGACAAAGAGATCGAGAAGGATGACAAACGCGTAGAAGAAGATAATGGATGCCGGAGTTCCGACCATGAGGGCGCCATCGTAAACCGAGTGGAGCAGCACCGCGCTCAGGTAGCCTGTCCACTGCAGGAATGTGCTGTCTGCGAGCCTGCCTGTCACTTCGCTTGTCTTGGCCCGGCCGTAATACATTCCCATGTAAACCGCGAAGCTCATATGGGCCGGGATGGTCAGGATGGCTCTCTGCAGGGCGATGCTCAGATCATAGTAGCTGAAGATATAAATCGCGTTTTCCAAAGCGGCGAAACCGAGGGAGACATATACCGCGTAGACCATTCCGTCAAAGCGGTAATTGAATTCCGGTGAATGCCAGGTGGCTCTTTTCAGGAAGAAGAACTTGGTGCCTTCCTCAATCAGGCCGACAAGTACGGCTGTAACCACCGCGTAGTCAAAGGCTGTTGCGCCATGGCTTGTGAAGTAGAGCTCTTCCAGAAAATCAGCTCCGTATTCAAGAATGATGGAGGCGCCGGCCGCGAAGAAGCCGCCGATGATGCACTTCACCAGCATACTGCGCGGTTCCTTGTCATATTTGTCCTTGCGGTAGATGTAGTACATCAGAACAGCTGCCGGAACAACAGCCGCCGCCAGATAAACCAGCGTCTGGGATATGGACAGATCGGGGATCCTGAAGACCATCAGCACGTTCCTTTCCGGTCACTGTTGTGAACCATGTCATATATTTTGTTTTTGGAGATGCCGGTGCGGCCGGCAACATCCTTGATTGCCTGCGATGTGCTCATGCCTGCTTCGACTGACTCATTGACCATTTTCAGGATCATGGACATATCCACATCCTTGGAGTAGTCATCGCGGCAGCCCTCGACGACAAGAACCATTTCACCTTTGAGGTCACCGGCGATTTCGATCATTTCGCTGATTGTGCCCCGCAGGAATTCCTCATGGATTTTTGTCATCTCCCGGCACAGGCAGCATCTCCTGTCACCCAGGACTTCCAGGCAGCTCTGCAGCATTTTCTGGATCCTGTGCGGCGCCTCATAGAAGACCATCGTCATCGGATACGGTTTGTATTCCCGCAGTTTTTTCACCCTGTCGGTATTGCCGGCCGGCAGGAAACCGATAAAGATGAAAGGCTGCACGATCAGGCCGGAAGCGACAACGGCGTTGAGAACGGCGCTGCAGCCGGAGACCGGCACAACGTTGTAGCCGGCGGCGGTCACCTGGGAAACGACTCTCTGGCCGGGGTCGGAAATCAGCGGATAGCCGGCGTCGGAGATCAATGCGACGTTGTTTCCCTGGGAAAGCAGGTTGACAATTCCCCTGGCGCTGGATTCCTCGTTGAAGTTCTGATAGGCAATCAGTCTTTTGGAGATCTCAAAGTGCCTGAGCAGCTGGCCGCTTGTGCGGGTGTCCTCGCAGGCGATGACATCGACGGACGAAAGAACCTCAAGCGCTCTTGGGGTCATTTCTGACAGGTTGCCGATCGGGGTTGGGACAAGAAAGAGGGTCGGCTTTTCATTTTCAAATGATTTCTGCCGGATCACTTGTTCTCCTCCTGGGTTTTCTTTCTTCCGAATGTACGGACGGTGACGTTCTTTGTCTCAGACTTCTGGGGCGCGGCGCTCTGTCTGTTTGTATTGTCGCGGCGGCGCTGGTCAGGACGTCTGCTGTTATTGTTGTTTGCGCCGGCCTGGGCGGGACGGCGGTTATTGTTGTTATTATTGGCGGAAGGATTCTCACGCTTCTGCTCGCGGCCGCCACCGGCAGCGGCGGGACGCTGCTGCTTGTTCTGGGGAAGGTTTTTCTTTTCTGTCATGGTCGGCAGTTCCATGGAAACATGGGGCGCCGCATTGGCGGCAGCTTCCGGCACACGGCCGGAGCGGTGGATGACTTCCTTCTTTTCGCCTTCCGTTCTTTTCTGCATGACAACGCCTTTGCGGGGGATTGTCTTTTCGCGCAGGTCCTTGAGGGAGAGGAAGACAACCTGGGCATGATTTTCCAGCTTGGCCTCATCACTCATGACGTTCATGGAAGTGATGCGGTAAATGCCGCCTTCATATTCCACCTGGGATCCCATCTTGGGCAGTCCCTCGGTCAGTTCCTTGTAGTCGTTGTCTTCATATTTCAGGCAGCACATCAGTTTGCCGCACATGCCGGAAAGCTTTTCGGTGTTGAGGGCGAGCAGCTGGTTCTTGGCCATGTTGATGGAAATGACATCAAAGTGGTTCTTGAATCTTCTGCAGCAGCACTCCATGCCGCACATGCCGATGCCGCCGACCATCTTCGCCTTGTCGCGCTCGCCGATCTGGCGCAGCTCAATGCGGCAGTGCAGGCGGGCGCCGAGATGCTTGAGCAGCTCGCGGAAGTCGACTCTCTGGTCCGCCAGGTAAATGAAAAGGATCTTGGACCTGTCCAGTGTGTATTGGGCATTGAGCAGGTTCATATCAAGTCCGAGGGATTCGATTTCCTCGGCACAGATGCGGTAGGCGTCCTGTTCGTAGTGGACATTTTCCTCATAGCTTCTGATGTCGGTTTCATTGGCAATGCGGACAACCGGTCTTGTCGGCATATGCAGTCCGTATTTTTCAACGCTGAGGGCAGCCGCTTCGGCAGCTCCCATTTCCAGGCCCTGGGCGGTTTCGACGACAACCCAGTCGCCTTTTTTGATGCTGTCGTCATAGCAGCCGAATGAATACGGCTTGGCCGCGTCGCGGAAACGGACAGCCACGGAAAACGGATAGCGGACAGTGTTTTCCTGTTCAGCTTCGTTTTCTTCTGTATTTACAGGATTTGTTTTATCCAAGCTCATGTCTGAGTTCCTCCAGTCTGCTGAATGCCTGTGCCATCACAAGATTCAGGTCGTTGAACCGGTTGACCCGGTCCTTCTGTTCATCGGCAATCAGGATCAGTCTGGCATAGACATCAGCTGTTCCTTCTGCGCGCATCACTGCATCATGATACCACGCGGGACCTTCGCAGTCATGCCTGATCACATCGCTTCCGTATAAATGAAGCAGGTCAAAGAATGCCGCGGCCAGCGCCAGGTTTTCGGCTTTGGCTTTGTCCTTGTCGGAAACGGAAGAACGCCACTGGACTTCCCAGTCGACTAGGAATTCATTCCAGAAATACGGAGCGATATCAAAATACTGCTTCAGCATCATGACAGCCTTCTCATATATTTCAGATTCATAGAAAGACTGTATTTCTTCAGGATTGCGGATGATATGGGAAAGCAGGTAGGCGTCCTCGCGGGGAATGCCGGCCTGCACGGCTTCTTCATAATAGGCTTCCGCGCTCATCGGCAGAAACGGCAGGACAGTGCACCTTGAGATGATCGTCGGCAGCAGACGGTTGATGTTGTCGGTGGTCAGGATGGCCGTGACGCCGCTGCCGGGTTCCTCAAGGAATTTGAGCATGCTGTTCTGGGCGGAGATACTGGCGGTTTCCGCGTTCTGGATAATATAGACGCGTGTGCCTTCGGTTCCTTCCAGGGATGTCTTGGAAAACTGTTCCTGGATGGCATCGACCATTTCTTTTGAAATGGCTTTTTTGGCGCCGTCAAGAACGATCAGGTCGGTATAAAGGCCTTCCTTCACGCGGCGGCAGGTGTTGCATGTTTCACATGCCAGACCATCGGTCTCTGAGCAGAAAATGCTCTGCGCCAGCAGCAGAGCAGCTTCATTTTTCATCGTACCATAAGGCCCCCAGAAGAGATAGGCATTGGAAACGCTGTCTCTTCTGCATGCGTTCTCCAGTGCCCTGTATACGATCGGCTGCTGTTTTTTCAGCCGGTCCTTAAGCATCCAGCAGTCCTTTCACAGCCTGGTATGCGTCCTCGATGACTTCTTCCGGCGAACGGTTGGCATCAATGATGATCATCCTGTCTTTATAGCGGCGGATGACTTCCTGATAGCCGGCAAGAACACGTTCGTGGAACTCAAGGCTCTCCTGGTCAAGACGGTCAAGGTAGGCGCGTCCTTTGCGGATTCTTTCCAGTCCGACCTCGGGATCGACATCCAGGTAGATGGTTTTGACAGGCATATGGCCTTCAATGGCGAACTGGTTGATCGCGAAGACTTCCTCGATGCCGATCTGCCTTCCGGTTCCCTGGTAAGCCAGGGAGCTGTCGACAAATCTGTCAGAGATGACATGCGTTCCTTCTTCCAGAGCGGGCAGAACCCTTTCCACCAGATGCTGGCGGCGGGAAGCGGCATAAAGCAGGGCTTCCGTCCTGGCATCCATGGCGGTGTTTTCCGGATCGAGAATCACCTTGCGGATCTGTTCGGCGATGATGGAACCTCCCGGTTCTCTTGTATAGCGTACCGGATATCCTTCTTCCTCAAGACGTCTGCACACAGCTGTGGAAACAGTTGTCTTGCCGGAACCGTCCGGTCCTTCAAATGTAATGAATAATCCTTTTTCCATGCGCCTATTATAGCACCGGAAAAAAGGATGAAAAAGACGGATGCCATTGACCCGTCAAAGTGTTTTTCACTACAATTATTTATAGAAAACCGAAGGAGAACATAATTATATGGAAAAGAAAACATTCCCTGAAGGCTTCCTGTGGGGAGGCGCCACAGCGGCCAACCAGTTTGAAGGCGGCTGGAATGAAGGCGGAAAGGGATGGTCAGTCTCAGACGCTGCCCGTTCCCATCTTGATATCGATGTGCAGGACTACGCGAAACAGAATGAAGTCCTCATGAAGGATATCGAAGAAGCCCTGGCCCATCCGGAAGACCTCGTTCATTATCCCAAGCGCCATGGCTCTGATTTCTATCATCACTGGCAGGAGGATATCTCCCTGATTGCGGAAATGGGATTCAAGGTATTCAGAATGTCCATCGCCTGGTCAAGAATCTATCCCGATGGCGATGAGGATACACCCAATGAGGAAGGCCTGCAGTTCTATGACAATGTCTTCAATGAACTGAAGAAATACAACATTGAACCGCTGGTAACAATCTCCCATTATGAACCGCCGCTGAATCTCTGCCTGAAGTATGACTGCTGGTATAACCGGAAGACGATTGACTTCTTCATGAACTTCACAAGAACAATCGTCGACAGATACAAGGACAGGGTAAAGTACTGGCTGACATTCAACGAAGTCGATTCCATGATCCGCCATCCGTATACAACCGGCGGACTGATCAAAGACAGATTTGAAGGAAAGAACTGGGAAGAGATCATCTTCCAGTCCATGCACCACCAGTTTGTGGC
>JAUNJW010000269.1 GCA_030533035.1 Erysipelotrichaceae bacterium | reverse complement strand
ATAATGTGTCTGCACATAGCAGCCGAATTTATCTGCCAGTTTCCTGCGCACAGCGTCAGTCAGCAGCTCGCCGCCGGTAATCACCACATCCGGATGGATGTTCAGCTCGTCATAATCCGCAAGCAGGGCGAGATTGGAGGGATAGCCGCTGAGCATGGCCGGCTGAAAGTCATTGAGTCTGCGGATGATCTGTTCTTCCGGGGCGTTGACGTCCACGGTGATCTTTGTCTGTTTACCGGGCATCTTCAGCTGAAGATAGCGGGACATCCCGCAGGCCAGGTAAAACCCGTAGTCGGCGAAAACACCTGCTGTCTTTTTGCCGTGGCGCATGAACGCCTTATAGTCTTCGTTGCGGGCAAATGTTCTGAATGCCGCGACGGCGGAAGCGGTGTCAATGCATTTCTGATCATAGAGGACCACCGCGGGATTGCCGGTGGATCCGGAGGTTTTGAACACCAGGTATTTCCCGTCCAGCATCCTGCCGACATGATCCAGATCACAGCAGAACTCCTCCACCCTTTTCATTGTCACCTTCCTGTCTGTCACGGCACGGTCAAAATCCGCCATCAGCTGCGGTTTGGTGATGGGAGGCAGGTCTTCAAGGCGGAAGTCTTCTTTTATGTTCTGATACAGGTCCGCGTAAAACGGGCTGTTTTTCCTGGCATATTCAACCAGTTTTTTCAGCCTGTCCTGCTGTATCTGCGCCAGTTTTTCTCTTGATGCCCCATCGCTGCGGCGGGTTTTGATCATTGCGCCAACCAGGCCCATAATTCTCTCCTTTACCTGTCCTGTTTCCCAGGACAATTATCCTTTCGGATCCGGCTCCCGTATGCCGGCGTCTGAATCCGGCTGTCCGCTGTATCTGTTCTGTTTTCTGATCTGTTCTGTCAGGTGGATGCTGCGGCTGTTCCATGGAACCAGCGGTTCATCTGTCAGCGGCTTTGAAAAAATCAGCATTCTTTCCTCAGCGCCCGCGGAATCCTGCGGATTCATATACGGTTCACAGATATAGCCGCAGGCTCTGTAAAACGTGATTGCCGCCTCATTGTCATCCGCACCGGTGTAAAGCCTTGCGTATCTGAAACCCTGCTTTGCCGCCATCTCTTCAAAGCGTTTCAAAGCCAGGGTGCCAAGATGCCTTCTGCGGTATTCTTCCCGGATGCCGAACCAGCCCAGCCAGGCGCTGTCCGGATCCTCCGGATACCAGTAGAGCCCGGTAACGCCCACGCATTCGCCGTCTTCATAAAGAAGATAGTATCTGTATCCGGACATGCCATAGACGGCTTCCTCATAGTTGGCTCTTCCGCTTTCCCCGGGGAACAGTTCCTCCTGCACCGAAACGGCATCATCGAGATTGTCTGCCGTGACTCTTACAAGATCCATTTTGCCGGTTCTCCTGTCTGTCACTGCTGCGGCGTCTGTTCATCCGCCATCAGCCACATGTCCATGCCGGCGCCCACGTTCTCATTCGGCCGCTCGTCAAAACCGAATTTTTTATAAAACGGCTCTTTGCCCTTGGCGGAATTCAGGTTCAGCTTCACCTTCCAGCCGGGTTTCATATCATCGCGGATCCGCTGAATGATGGCATTGACCAGTGTTCTGCCGATTCCCTGCCGCTGGTAAGCGGGATCGACAATGACGTCGGAGAGAAAAGCGACATAGCCGCCGTCCCAGAGAAGACGGGCCACGCCGACTGCCCTGCCATCATCCCTGGCAGAGATCACCATATAGGCATTTTCGATACAGTTTTCCGCTTCCTCCAGCGGGAAAAGCATCCATCCCACCTTCGTCCTGAGTTCCAGGTATTCTTCAGCGCTGATGCGGTCCGTATATTGAATCATTTGACTGTCCTCCCGGCTGTAAACTCTCTGATCTTCCGGCTGATCTTTTCACTTTCGTAATAATGGATATAATGCCCGCAGTCCAGGAATACCGTTTCCGCGCTGTTCTCCATGGCAAACTGCTTTGCGTTTTCAATCCAGCCGGCGGATACCTGCTTCCCGTCGGACACGAACATAAGCAGCGGACAGTCAATCCTGCCCCCGGCTGCGGCAGCCGCGGCATTCTGCCTGACTGCCTGCGCTTCCTTTACGTAACAGCTGTTGAATGCGTTTCTTTTCCACAGCTTCCGCTGCTCACGGATCTCCTTTTTTGAAAGGCCGCGGGTATTCAGCGGGAACCAGAACAGCAGTCCGGGCTCCAGCAGTCTGCGCATTCTCTTCATCAGAAGAATGCGCTTTTCAACCTGTTCAGGACGCCACCGTATGTAAGTCTGCGGGACGGCCATATCCAGGCCGATAATTGCTTCGACGTCTTTGGGATATTTCTGCCGCCAGCGGATGGCTTCAATCCCTGACATGGAATGGGGCAGGAGTATGTAAGGGCCATCCTCCCCTGCTTCCTTCAGGGCCTGTCTTTGAAAACCGACAAGCGAGTCAATGTCACACGGTCCTTCATACAGGTCTGAGCTTCCGTAGCCGAATTTTTCAATGACGATGATTCTGAAGGCATCCGCCAGCTTCCCGTACAGGATTTTGAAATCATACACAGGCGCCGCTGTCCCGGAGCCGGCCATGAATACAAGCTTCTGTCCGTTTTCATTTCCTGCCGTGAATATATGCATCTTATGGCTGTTCACCATGACATATTCTGACTTTGCGTTTTTATACAGTGTCATCTCTGCTCCTGTTCTGTTTTTCTCCAGCGGGTCAGCCTTTCTTTTCACGCTTCCTGCGCCGCTGCTCACGGTTGTTTTTCTCGGACGCAAAGATCTCAACCGCCGCGTCGGTCAGCGCGTCCGGCCAGACCTTTTCTGTTTTTATCACCCGTGCCCACGGGCAGAGTTTTTCATATTCATCATCAAAAACTATGGTATAGGGAGGCCCGCACCTGTCATCGACAGACATGTACAGATGACGGCCTTCATGCATGATTCCGGCGGCGTCGCCTTCCGTCATGTCTTCGTCCAGATTCTCATACATTTCCTTTGTCAGCTCATACAGGTGATATGCCTGTATGCCGCCGTAT
>JAUNJW010000268.1 GCA_030533035.1 Erysipelotrichaceae bacterium | reverse complement strand
ATCTGCAGATCAATATAATCCATCAGTCCGAGATCCTTGCAGAACCGGCTGACAGCCGCTTTGGAAAGATTGCATTTTCTGGAGATCTCTGTCAGGGATACACCAGAAAGTGAATTGTAATTCTCAAGTATAAACTTTGCAATGATGTAGTTATTGCTGGATGAATCCTCACTGTCGAGGATGCTGAACAAAGCAATTTTCAACCAGTACATATTAAACCTTTCCAATGACATACTTCTGTCACTGATGAGCCATATATCAAGTATAGTTTTTTTCTTCCACTTCTTCAATGTCACCGCAGATACCGGTTTACATATGAAAAATGCCCTTTTCTTCAAAGGGCACCGGGACTAAATCAGAATTCCGCCGCAGTGGTCAATTTCGTGCTGGATGATCTGTGCGGTAAAGCCCGTAAATGTCTGGCTGTGCTTCTGAAACTGTGTGTCCTGATAGGAAACTGTAATGGTTCTGAATCTGACAGTCTTTCTCATCCCGCTCAGTGACAGGCAGCCTTCTTCCGTTTCATACCTGTCTTTTTTCGAAGTGATCTTCGGATTGATCATAACCAGCGGCTGATTCATGAATTCCACGACAATGAACCGTTTCTTCACCCCGATCATATTGGCCGCCATGCCGACACAGCTGCCGCGGTTTGCGATGAATGTGTCAACAAGATTCATGACATCGGGAAGATCTTCTTTTGTGGTTTCCTGTGATTTCTGAGCCAGGAAAAATGTATCTCTGATAATCGGTCTGATCATAATATCCTCATTCGTAATCAATAGTCCGGACGTCCAGATGATAGATCACATCCTTGCGTTCCACGATCACTTTGATTTTGTTCATGACACTTTCGTTTTCCCTGATCCTGTCCAGGAGTTCCCTGGTCGGATTGATGGCAGTAGGATGTCCGGTATTTTCAAACATTGTGAAATCCCCGTTGGTATCGCCATAGCTGTAACATTCCGTAAGATCCAGTCCATACTCCCCTGCCAGTTCAAGTATCGCTTTCTGCTTTGAGACAGCGTCCCACATCGGAGTGATTTCACCGGTATAGATACCTTTTTCATCGGTATGGTAGACTGTGCCTCTCCAGTCATCAAATTCATATTTTTCCGCCATGTATTTCACCAGGGCATCGGGAGAACCGGAAATGGCAATGATCTTATGACCGAGCGCCTTGTGTTTTTCAATTTCATTTCTTGTGAACTGGTAGACCCTGTCGCCTTTCTGTTCAATGACCTTTCTTGCGATCAGGTCAATGTGTTCCCGGGAAATCCCGACAGTGACCTTCTTGAAGGCCTCGACCATTCTGTCCAGGTAAATATCATAGTCGCCCTGCCGCCTGTCCCATGCCATAAAAGCCGGCCTGACCCGGTCATACCACTCAGAGGCGTCGATCAGTTCATGGTTGACCATTTTCTTGAAGACCTCGGTAATCAGGCCTTCTCTGTATATCGTTCCGTCGATATCAAAAAATGCAGCAATATTGTGACTCATAAAAACCTTCTTCCATCCCTATTATGGCATAGAAAAAGCACCCCATGAAAGAGGTGCTCTGTCTGACGTGAATCAGCCGCCGATGGCGTTGCCGGTGTAGAGCTGATAGTATCTGCCCTTCTTTTCCAGCAGGTCCATATGGTTGCCGCGTTCGATAATGCGGCCCTGTTCAAGAACCATGATACAGTCTGAGTTCTTGACCGTGGAAAGCCTGTGGGCAATGACGAAGGTTGTCCTGCCTTTCATCAGTGCGTCCATGCCTTCCTGAACCAGCTTCTCGGTACGGGAGTCGATGGAGGAAGTCGCTTCGTCCAGAATCATCGCGGGCGGATCCGCAACCGCGCATCTGGCTATCGCAAGCAGCTGTCTCTGGCCCTGGGAGAGGTTGCCGCCGTCTCCCTTCAGCATTGTGTTATATCCGTCAGGAAGACGTCTGATGAAGCCGTCAGCACGGGCCAGTCTGGCCGCGGCGATACATTCTTCATCGGTGGCGTCAAGCCGGCCGTAGCGGATATTATCCATGACTGTTCCCGTGAACAGATGGGTATCCTGAAGAACCATACCCAGCGATTTTCTCAGATCCGGTTTGCGGATCTTGTTGATGTTGATGTCATCGAAACGGATCTTTCCGTCGTCAATGTCATAGAATCTGTTGATCAGGTTGGTAATGGTAGTCTTGCCGGCGCCTGTTGAGCCGACAAAGGCGATCTTCTGGCCGGGCAGCGCGTTGATGTCAATGTCATGCAGGATCGTCTTGCGGCCGTCGTAGGAGAAGTCGACATCCAGCAGGTCAACCTTGCCCTGCAGTTTCTGATAGGTGACAGTTCCTTCCGCCTTGTGCGGATGTCTCCAAGCCCACATGCCGGTGTTTTTCTTTGTTTCGGTGATATTGCCGTCCCTGTCTTCCTCGATATTAACAAGTTCAACATAGCCTTCATCAAATTCAGAAGGTTCATCCATCATTGCGAAGACTCTCTCAGCGCCTGCCATCGCGTTGACGATGGAAGCGAACTGCTGGGAAATCTGGGTGATCGGCATGGTGAAGCTGCGGTTGAGGGAAAGGAAGGAGACCAGGGAGCCCAGTGTCAGTCCGAACAGCGCCTTGATGGCGATGACGCCGCCGATGACAGCGATCAGGACATAGGAGATATTTCCCAGATTGGCCATGACCGGCATCATGATATTGGCGTACATATTCGCGTTGGACGCGTTTTCACGCAGCTCGGCATTGAGCTTTTCAAAGCCTTCAACCGACTTCTGTTCATGGTTGAACACTTTGACGACCTTCTGGCCGGAAAGCATCTCCTCGATATAGCCGTTGACCGCGCCGAGGGATTTCTGCTGGGCCATGAAGTAATTTCTTGAGCGTCCGCCAAGAGTCCCGGAGACTTTCAACATGATGAAGATCATGCACAAAGACACGCAGGTCAGCGGGATGCTGAGCATAAGCATGGACGCGAAGGTCACAACAATCGTGACAGAGCTGTTGACGATCTGGGGAATACTCTGGCCGATCAGCTGCCTGAGGGTATCAAT
>JAUNJW010000267.1 GCA_030533035.1 Erysipelotrichaceae bacterium | reverse complement strand
CAGGTTGGTATGAGGTCACTGAGCTGACTCTCTACCTCATTCTTGATAAAAGACACTGTTATTTAACCATCGGACAATGCCCGTGTCAATATATGCATGCACACATATCTCTGCAATCTTCTGAAAAGCTTAATCAATTGGAAACAGACCGTATGATATAATTCAGACAAGAGAGATCATTATGGACTTCAAGCACATCAGCGACGAGACAAAAGAGAAAATATTCATATTCACGGCGTCAGGCATCCTGATTGTTCTTTTCGCTGTCATGGTCAATCACATTTCCGTGATCGGCAATATCCTGGCGAAGATCATCCGGGCTGTTTCGCCGTTTCTTTACGGCCTTCTGTTCACATTTATCATGCTGCCGCTGCGGAAGCTGGTTGAATTTGAAATCCTGAAAGACGCTAAGATGGAGCAGAAGACAAAGCGCATTATCGCGGTTGTCGCGTCCATGGTCGTCTTCCTGCTGGTTCTGGTCACATTCTTCGTGGTTCTGATCCCGCAGCTGTTTGACTCCATCCGCACCTTTGTCGATTCCATCGGCGGCTATGTCCGCACAATCCAGAACATGATCGCCAGGCTTGACGCCTACGACGAAAACCTGGCCGGCTATCTGGAAAAAATGGTCACAAACGGCGGCAAGGCTCTTTCCGAGTGGCTTACCGGCGCCCAGGGCGGCATGTCGCAGATCCTCAACTATTCCCTCAATGTGGCCAAGGGGATCATGGACTTCTTCATCGGCATGATCATTTCCATGTATCTTCTTTACGATGAGGAAAAATGGAAGAAACAGATCAAGATGGTCATGTTCGGCTATCTGAACGAAAAAACGGCAGCGGATATGCTGCATCTGATGCGGCTGACAAAGAACACATTCAACCGCTTCATCTTCGGTAAATTCATCGATTCCATGATCATCGGCTTCATCTGCTATTTCAGCTGTCTGATCCTGCGGATTCCGTATCCGCTTCTGATCGCCTTCGTGGTCGGCATCACCAATATGATTCCGGTCTTCGGCCCGTTCATCGGCGCAATCCCGTTGGTCTTTATCCTGCTGATCATCAATCCGATCAAATCCCTGGAATTTGCAGTATTTATCCTTATCCTGCAGCAGATTGACGGCAATATCATCGGCCCGAAAATCCTCGGCGGGGCAGTCGGACTGCCGACCCTGTGGGTCATGTTTGCCATCATTGCCGGCGGAGCACTGTTCAACATAGTCGGCATGTTCATCGGCGTGCCGCTGTTCTCGGTCATCTATGAACTGGCGGAGGAAAGGGTGCACAACAATCTGAAGGCAAAAAACATCGATGTCAGCAAACGCTGATCACGAGAGACTCCGGTCTCTCTTTTTTTTTTTTTTTTTCGTTTCCGGTAAAATCAAATAAATGACATAAACAGAATATCGTTCTGGAAATAAATAGTTTCATCAGTTATGATAGAATAAACAGAACGATATTCTGTTTATTTAAAGGAGGACATAATCGTTATGATGATCAACGGCAGGGAAATTCTGCAGACCGGATACTATGCTTTTCACAAAGACAACGCGTTCAACTTCCAGATGAACCGCTTTTACGCCCAGTCGGTATTTTCATATGAGGAGCTGATGGAACTCGGCGCGAAAATTGACGGCTTTGAATCATGGATCAGGCTGTTCTCAGAACTTGGCGCGGAAGCGGAGAAAAACAATGAACCTCTCAAAGCTGCGACATGTTACAGGGCGGCGCAGTTTTACACGCTGAGCGGCGAAACAGATGAAGAGGGCAGAAGTCTGAAGCATGTGCTCTATGAGAAATGCCGGCGGATGTATGACCTTTATTACGGACAGTTTGAAATGCTGAAGTATACACAGATTCCCTTTCAGAATTACTGTCTGCCGGTGTATTATGCAAAGTGTGAGAAACCCTTGGGAGAGATTGTGATCCATGGCGGCTATGACAGCATTGCCCAGGAATTCCTGGTCATGCTCATATATCTCCATGAGCTGAACTACAACGTTTATTTCTTCGAGGGTCCGGGCCAGGGTGAGGTTCTGATGCGCCACGACGTACGGATGACGCCTGAGTGGGGACAGTGTACCAAAGCGGTGCTCGATTATTTCGGCCTGAAGGATGTCACGCTGATCGGCATTTCGCTCGGCGGCTATCTTGCCCCGCAGGCTGCTTTGCATGAACCCCGCATCAGCCGCGTTGTCATGTATGATCTGATTTATGACTTCTACGGCGCACTGCTTGCGAAGATGGGGAAGGCCGCCGGTTTCTTTGACTGGATGTGCAGGCATCCACGCAATCTTCTCTGGAAGGTGCTGGACAGGAAAATTGAGAAGTCCTACTTCGGCAGCTGGCTGCTGAAACAGGGCTATGCAATCTATGAGAATGTTCATACCCCGTGTGAATATTTCAATTACATCCGCGCTTTCAGCACCAGGGAAATCTCACCGCAGATCACACAGGATACGCTGGTACTGGCCGGCGCGAATGATATTTACACTATTTTCTATGTCGAGCAGCTGAATGCCCTCAAGAGTGCGAAAAGTGTCACCGGACGGCTTTTCACGGAAGCGGAACATGCGGACATGCATTGTCAGATCGGCAATATGGAACTGCTGCTGAGAACAATTACAGACTGGATCAGGGAGAAATCGGATGGCACGCAGAGCGGTGATTAACGGAGGCAGACGGGACGAAATCATACAGACGGCAATGAAGCTGTTCTTTGAACATGGCTATGAGGCGGCGTCCGTGCGCATGATCATGGACGAAGTCGGCGGCGAGATCGGCATGTTCTATCATTATTTCAAATCAAAGGACACGTTGTTTGATGCGGTGGCGCAGTATTTCTTCAGGCAGTTCCATGATCAGTTTGCCGCAGTCCTGGAGTCCTGTGCCTCGGCTGATGAACTTCTGGACGCGTTTCTGCCGCTGTATGAGCAGTCAATGGAACAGTTCGGCAGACTGCGCTCCAATATGCACTGGACGATCCAGTATGCCCTGCATGGCAGAACCGTGGCGGAAATGGTTCCCGAAGTCGCG
>JAUNJW010000068.1 GCA_030533035.1 Erysipelotrichaceae bacterium | reverse complement strand
ACAGTCTGCCTGAGGGAGAACTGACATTCACCATGTGTGCGGATGAGAGTCCCAGGCACGTCAACAGTCCCATTGCCTGGGTCATCGTCGGTTATCTGTTCTTCCTGTTATTGCTCTGCGGACTGGTCCTGTTCCTGTTAATCAAGCTCATCAAAGCGTTATTCGGAAGGAAAAAGAAATGAAACTGAATTACTACGGAAATGAAGATACCGGGCTGTATAAAGAAACCGGATGGAATCAGATCCATACACCGCAGGATTTATACACAGCTCTTTCTGATGTCTGGTGTGAGTATACCTGTGCTCCCCGCATGCGCCGCGACTGGAGTAAGGAAAACAGAACACTCGGACAGTGTTCAATCACCGCCTTCCTGGCGCAGGATATCTTCGGCGGCGATGTATACGGCGTCCCGCTGGAGGACGGCAATTTCCATTGTTTCAATATTGTGGATCGCCATGTCTTCGACCTGACAAGCGAACAGTTTGACCATCCTCTTGATTACAGCACAGCTGTTCTTCAAAGAAGGGAAGACCACTTCAGGAAAAAGGAAAAAGAAGAACGCTATCAGTATCTGAAAGAAAAACTCAGAGAAAAAACAGAAGCCGGAGAATAATCCGGCTTCTGCCGTTATCAGAAATCAGAGTTTACCAATCCATTTCTTCAGGATCTCACAGGACTGGTCAAAGTCATCATCTGTGAATCCATGCGGGGCGCCCGCCATAAGAACAAGCTCACTTTCGGCGTCATTTTTGCGGTAGACTTCATCGGCGACAAGGGCATAGCCGTAATTGACGATGGTGTCCCCTGTGCCATGGACAATCAGGACCTTCCCTCTGTATCCCTTGATTTCCTCAAAGATATTCATGCGGATCACACTGGAGGCGTAGGCGCCCGCCACTTTCATCCTGTCTGTGCCGATCACCGGCGGGATATTGTCCGGGTCAAAGCGGATCCTCTGCATCTTGCCGGCCCTGGCGTCATCGGGAATGCACAGGGCAGGATAGAACAGGACGAGTCCTCTGACTTTGTTTTTTAATCCGGCCGCCGCGAGAGCGCTGACGAAACCTCCCTGTGAGCAGCCCATCAGCACCAGTTCTTTCATGTCGATGCCGCCCTGGCCGGAAACATAGGAAATGACGGATTTCAGGTCATCCACCTCTGTTAACGGCGTCATATAGTCATTGAAGGAACCGTCGCTGGTTGTTTCATATCCGCCGCCGCAGAAATCAAAGCAGTAGGTATGATAGCCGAGCCCGGCCAGGAAATGGCCGTAGGGCAGAGACCTTCTCAGATCGGCTGTGAAACCGTGGGAAATGATCACAGGTTTCAGCAGGCCTTCCAGTTCATCATCAAATACTTCTTTTCCGCGGATCACCATATTTCCTTTTCTGCACGAAAAGGGCTTTTCGATAATTGCCATAGTATTGTTTCCTTCTTTCCTGTCTTTACTTCCATTGTACTCTGAAAACAGATATCCTGCGCGCTGCAAAAACTGACCGGCGTTCAAATTTGTGTTTACAAGACAATGGCAACGATATATGATGATTTCAGTTAAGGGAGTAACCGGTGGAGAAATCCATTTGGCAGACCAACATCCCGGCAAGCCCAGACGCCTGGTCTGTCAGTCATGGTGAGACTTATACAGCAGTATGTTCCTGTGTATAAGCTCATGAAACAGTGAATGGCGGACACAGTTAATACATACTGTGTCTGTTTTTGTTGGAGGTTTATAAAATGCTCAAAGTGAATCATGTGACAAAACGCTACGGCAAGGTGACAGCCTGCGACGACCTGTCCTTTGAACTGGAAAACGGCAGCGTGACCGTCCTGCTTGGCCCCAACGGCGCCGGCAAGAGCACAATCATGAAAGCCATCATGGGCTTTCTCAGATTCGACGGCCGCATTGAAATCAGCGGCTATCCGAACAAGTCGGCGGAAGCCAGAAGAATTCTCGGCTATATACCCGAGCTGCCTGCCTTATACCCCAACCTGACTGTTTCCGAACATATGGAATTTCTGGCCAGGGCATACAGGCTGAAAGATTATAAGGGCCGTACAGAAGAACTCTTTACGAGATTCGAGCTGGCCGACAAAAAGAAGAAATTCGGTGATGAGCTTTCCAAGGGCATGCAGCAGAAGCTGAACATCTGCCTTGGTCTTTTAAGCGATCCTGATCTGCTGCTGATGGATGAGCCGATGATCGGCCTGGATCCCCATGCCATCAAGGAACTCAAGAATACCATTGAGGACATGCGTGCCAAAGGCAAGACACTGCTTGTCAGTACCCATATCATCGACAGCGTCGACATGTTATGGGACAGAACCATAATCATGCAGAACGGAAAGATCAAAGCCAATGTCACAAGACAGGAACTGGAAGAGGACGGCAGAACCCTGGAACAGCTGTTCTTCGATGTGACCGAAGGCGTCAGCGAAGAGGCGATGAGCTCCCAGGAAGAAGCAGAACAGGAGTAACAGTATGAGACTGTTTGGCTATTACGCGCTGCACTCGGTCTTCAACCAGCTCCGCAAACTGTTCAAGACATGGGTTCTGGTGCTGATTCTTGCCTGCGGACTGATCGGCGGTTTGATCGGGATCGGTATTGCCTCCCTCGAGGAGGCGGCGGAAGAAAACGCGCCGGAAGTTATTGAAGAACCTGTGGAAATCATTGAACCTGAAGAAGAATTCTCAATTGAAGAGAAATTAGGGGTCAGCGGCATTGATATTACGGAAATGGCTGTGGCCGGCATTGTCCTTGGCATTTTTGCCTACAGTGTTATCTCCGCCCAGTCGCAGGCCGGAAAGATCTTTCTGCCGGCGGATGTCAACCTGCTGTTCGCTTCCCCGATGAAACCGCAGTCTGTACTGATGTTCCGCCTTGGAACACAGCTGGGCATGGCGGTGGTCGGCTCCATTTATCTTCTTTTCCAGATTCCAAATCTTGTATTGAATGTCGGCGTCAGCTTGCCGGCGGCGCTGGCACTGATTGCCGCCTGGTGCCTGACCCTGATGAGCGGCAAGCTTCTGCAGCTGCTGACCTATCTGCTTTCCTCGAAAAGCAGGCTGTTCAAGGAAAATGTCGATAAAGCACTCTATGTTCTGATTGTGCTGCTGGCAGGCGGTTTCTGGCTGTTCTCCACACGTTATGAGGGAACACTGATCCAGGCGGCCAACGCCTTCATCAACGCCAGATGGACCATGTGGATTCCTTTCTGGGGCTGGATCAGAGGGTTCTGTTCCTCGGCCTTAAGAGGAAATTACCTGATGGCACTGGTCTTCCTGGCGCTGCTGATCGCCGGCGGGATCATTGTCATGAACCTGATCTGGCGGATGGATGTGGACTTCTATGAAGACGCGATGATGAAATCCCAGGAGGTCGCAGAACTCATGGCGGCCAGGACAGAACAGACCGGCTTCATGAAACGCAAAAAGGACCGCAGTGAAAAGCTTGAAAGAGACGGCTTCCATTACGGCAGCGGCGCGAATGTCTATTTCTTCCGCACCTTGTACAACCGGTTCCGCTTCGCCCATCTGAAATACTTCACCAAGACAGCGGAATTCTATCTGGCGGCAGGCATACTGGCCGCAGCGTTCATGCGCTTTGTTGTAGAGACACAGAGCCTTCTGCCGCTGGCAATCATGTTCGCGGTCCTGGTTTTCTTCCGGGCCCTGAACAATCCGTTAAGCGAGGACACCAGGCTGGATTACTTCCGTCTGATTCCTGAAAAGACATGGAAAAAACTCTTCTGGTCCTTACTGTCAGGAAGTGTGAACTGCCTTCTGGACCTGATTCCGGGCCTGCTGGCAGGGGCATTGATCCTGGGTGCCAATCCGCTGCATGCGCTGATCTGGCTGCCGCTGATTGTGTCTGTCGATTTCTATGCGGTCAATGTCGGCACATTCCTGTCGCTTTCCATTCCCCAGTCGATCGGCATGACAATCAAGCAGACGATCCAGATCCTGTTTATTTATTTCGGCCTGCTGCCGGATATCGCTGTCATGGCAGTCGGCATTGTCTTCAACTACACGGCGGCAGCGGCCTTCATCTGCACATTGATCAACATGTATCTGGGCATGCTGTTTCTGGGCCTGGCCGGCGTCTTCGTCGAACCGTGCGGCGGCAGGGACATTGAAACGGACGGCAGTGAAACACTGCAGCCCGGCACAAAAAAGGCCTTCTCCTCAATCGGTTTATTTACCGGCATGATCCTTGTGCTGACAAGCGTGCTGCAGGTTGCCACAGGACGTCTTCTGGCAGACCGCCTGCAGTCAGCTGAGCAGTGGCTTTTCTGGCTGGCGACATTCCTGCCTCTGTATCTGTCCATTGTCATCGGGCTGTTACTGCTGAAAAAGATTCCGGCCGTGAAACTGCAAGAACGCCGGCTTCCGATAAAATACTTCTTCATCCTGCCGGTGATCTGCATCTTTATCATGTATGCCGGCAATCTGATCGGCACACTGTTCACGGTGATCTTCTCGTCGTTATTCCATACGGCGGCTGAAAATCCTATCGGTGAGCTCAGCGGGGACGGCACACTGGTGCAGAGACTGGTATTCATGGTGATCATGGCGCCGTTAGTGGAAGAGTATGTATTCAGAAAGCAGCTGATTGACCGCATGCATGTGTATGGCGGCAGGACTGCTGTCATCCTTTCCGGAGTCATGTTCGGACTGTTCCACGGCAACTTTGCCCAGTTCTTCTACGCGGCAGCCCTGGGTATCATTTTCGGCTATGTCTATCTGAAAACCGGAAGGCTGCGCTATACCATCGGCCTGCACATGTTTGTCAATTTCATCGGCGGCATCGTCGGACCGCTTGTGGCTTCCAATCTGGTAAGCTTCTTCTCCCATATCAATCAGATGATGATACTTCCGCTCCACCAGATCCTGACAATGCCCCAGGTCCTGCTGCCGGTTCTCTACCTTGTTCTGATCCTGGCAATGGCACTGGCCGGATTTGTCCTGTTTGTCAAAGAACTGCGGGAAATCAGCTTTACAAAAGAAGCGCTCCAGATTCCCAGGGGTTCCTCATTCACAGCTGCCTGTGTGAATCCGGGCATGATCTTCTTCACCATTGCCTGCCTGGCCCTGTTTGTTATTTCATTCCTTTCATGATCTGACTGCTGTCTTTTTATGGACAGCAGTTTTTTTCGGGGGTCTTCCGGGAAACGGTCAACGGACGTATGATGTCATTGACCGGACCGGTTAACGGAGGTGACAGATGAATCCGAAGTTTTATGCACTGCCGTCAGAAAAACAGCAGCAGATCCTCAATGCGGGCTTTCATGTGTTTTCCATGAACACCTACAAAAAAAGCCCGGTGAGTGAAATCGCGGCAGCTGCCGGCATTTCCAAGTCGCTTCTGTTCCACTATTTTCACAACAAGAAGGAACTTTATCTCTTCTTATGGGATACCTGTGCCAGAATCACCATCGAGGAAATGGAAAAGAGCGGCAGCTATGAACAGAAGGATCTGTTCAGCAGTATGTACAGCGGCATGTACGCCAAGCTGCGGCTGATGCGCCGCTATCCGGATATCGGTGTATTCGCGGTACGGGCTTTCTATGAAAAGGATCCGGAAGTCAGCGCAGATATCCAGCGAAGCATGGAAAAATACCTGGCTGTCCACGCGAAAAGAAAACTGCAGGAACTGGATCCCGATGATTTCATCCCGGAATCGACCTGGAGATGATGTACAAAGAAATGTACTGGGCGTCGGAAGGCTGCCTGTGGGAAAAGATGCAGCAGGGGAATATGGATGTTGATCAGATGGAAGAAGACTTTTCCAGACTGGTTGATTTCTGGAAATCCGTTTACCTGCGCAGAAAGGATGACACAAAATGACCATGTATGAAAAAACACACGAAACATCTTCCGGTATCATCCACTACTGGACCAATGACATCAGGGCGGACCGGAAAACACTGGTCATGCTGGCGGGACTGACTGCTGACCACCGTCTGTTTGACAAACAGACAGAGGAATTTGAGTCAGAATTCAATCTTCTTTTATGGGACGCGCCGGGTCATGCCGCCTCAAGACCGTTCGAGCTGAATTTCACCCTCATGGACAAAGCACAGTGGCTCCATGAAATCCTGCAGAAGGAAAAGGTCGAACGTCCTGTTCTGATCGGCCAGTCAATGGGCGGCTATGTTTCCCAGTGCTTTATGCAGAAGTATCCGGGAGAAACCGCCGGGTTTGTTTCCATTGACTCCGCACCGCTCAAACGCTGCTATGTCACCGCTGCTGAAATCTGGCTTCTCAAGAGAACCGGACCGATGTTCAAGGCAATCCCCTGGAAGCTGATGAGAAAAACAGGTATAGAAGGTGTTTCAAAAACAGAGTACGGACGTTCACTGATGGCACTTTTCATAGACAGTTATACAAAAGAGGAATATTACCGCCTGTCTGACAATGGATACAGAATGCTGGCGGAAGCGATGGAAGCAGATCTTCCCTATGTCATTGACTGTCCTGCCGTTCTGATCTGCGGTGTAAAAGATGAAGCCGGTTCCGCAAAGAGCTACAACCGCCGCTGGGCAAAGAAAGAAGGCCTGCCCATCATGTGGATTGAAAATGCGGGCCACAATTCAAATACGGACAAACCGGAGGAGGTCAATAAGATCATCCGTGACTTTGTCCGGCTGCTGAAGGAGTAATATGACCGTAAAACTGTTTATTCAGGCAATCATCAGATTTCTCGCCGGCATTGTCCTGATGGGCGCATTATTGTTTGTCCCGGCCGGAACAGCGGAGTATCCCCAGGCATGGCTTCTGATGGGTATCCTCTTCATTCCGATGTTTCTTGCCGGCCTGATCATGATGGTGAAAAACCCGGAATTATTGAAAAAACGTCTCAATGCCAACGAGCAGGAATCCGAGCAGAAAATGGTGATCCTTTTCAGCGGGCTCATGTTTGTCGGCGCATTTATCGCGGCCGGTCTGTCTTTCCGGTATCAATTCCTGCTTCTGCCTTTCTGGGTCAGTATAACCGGCACAGTGCTCTTCCTTCTGGCTTACGCGCTCTGGGGAGAAGTCATGCGTGAAAATGCTTTTCTTTCAAGAACCGTCGAAGTTCAGGAAGGGCAGAAGGTCATCGACACAGGTCTGTATGGAATTGTCCGCCATCCGATGTACGCGGCAGCGATCCTGCTTTTCGTGTCCATGGGACTGGTTCTTGGCTCACTGATTTCCTTTGTGATCCTGCTTGGCTGTATTCCGATTCTGGCCAAAAGAATCCGCAATGAGGAGATGGTTCTGGAAGAAGGACTGCCCGGATACCGTGAGTATAAGAACAGGGTGAAATACAGACTGATTCCGTTTGTCTGGTGAAAATGCCGGTATAACAGCCGCAAAAATCAACGGATTGCATAATACACTTTTTTAGGAAAAACCGCTTGCACAAACAGGGACCCTGTGGTAATATTCTTTTGCTGCCTTAATAGCTCAGTCGGCAGAGCGAGCGGCTGTTAACCGCTAGGTCACAGGTTCGAGCCCTGTTTAAGGCGCCATATAAAAAAGGATCGGCATAATGCTGGTCCTTTTTTTGGTGATGGATCATACGGACTCATCGCTTAACTGAATATCAGCCGCGGTCACAGAGCCGGATTGTCAGGATATTCAGCCCCAGCAGATTCTGGTACTCGATATCATCCATAATTCTGTAAATCATACGGATTCCGATATTCCTGAGCGGATCCTCTTCATCGATCATTTCCGCACGTTCTTCGGGATTGAACGGAATGCAGTCATCCCGGATCCGCAGGGTGATACTGCCGTCTTTATATACTACTCTTGTATCCACGCTGTGCCTTTTAGTGTCTTTGGTGAAACCGTGGGAAATGACATTGCCTGCCATCTCTTCCATAGCCAGTCCGGCGATATAGGCACGCTTTTCATCAACACCTTTTTCCAGACAGAATTTCTGGATGTTTTCTGCCAGTGTGACAACTTCCTGTTTTGTTGTGACGCTGATGTCGATCCTGTCTGTTTCCGGTACGCCGAAGTCTTCCGGAATCGCCATCAGATCCTCTATGCTGCGGGGCATATGCCTGTTCGCTTTCCATGCATACAAAATCACATACAGTGTTGTGACGATCCCGTTCAGCACGTTGGCAATATAGACGGCATTCAGCCCGAGAGGCTTAATCAGAAGGGCAGAGAACAATGTAACGCTGATCACACCGTCCAGAAGCGACATGATATGAACGAATGTCTGCTGTCCGGCGGCCTGGCGGTAAAGGACAAAGTGGGCGGCAATGATGGAGAATGGCATGCACAGCGGAAGAATCCGCAGGCCGTCAGTCATCATGCGGTATACATCGGAGGAAGGATCGTGGAAATACAGCTGTGTCAGCAGCGGCGCGCCGGCGATGATCAGCACGATGACGGCTCCCATCAGCGGCAGGTACCGGAAGAACATGACACGCATGATATCTGTCAGGGTCTGCCTGTCTTCCTCACCGACACTGACACTGAACATCAGTCTCGACACTGCCTGCATCCCGCCGGGGATTGCCCAGAAAAAGCCGAGCAGATTGTTGGCGGCCGCAAAAGCGGACAGACCCGCGCTTCCGCATGCGGAACCGATCATGTTGTTGACTGCGAGACCCCGGACCGTCATATACATATATGTCGCTGCTCCCGGCAGTCCCACCTTGAAGATCTCAAGACACTCGTCTTTCATAAAGTGACCGGGACGCATTTTCAGATGCGACCGGCTGGAAAAGAAGTACTGCGCCTGCACGGCAAAGAAAACCCACATGCCCAGCGAAGAGGCCAGGGCGAGTCCGAATTCCTGCAGGGAAAGCAGCTGGACGAATACATAGTTCAAGACAAGGTTGACGGCAATATAAACAAGGCTGGCGGTCAGTGTCCTGCGGCCTCTGTTCTCCATTGTCAGAAATGCGGGAAGCTGGTTTGCAAGGATCATGGGCAGAATACCGATTGCCTGACCGATCAGATACCGGCTGAAGACAGGTCTGAGCACCGGATCGGATGTAAATAATCCGGTCTTCCGGAAAACACCCATAAACAGGAACAGGACTGTAAAAAACAGAGAAATAACAGCAGACAGAAGGATATCAAAGGAAAAAACGTCCTGCAGTTTATCATTCCGGTTCTGCCCCAGGTATTTCCCGCAGATCACGGCGCAGCCGCCGGTGATCATCGTTCCCACAGCGCCGATAAACATTGACAGCGGACCATACAGGCTGACTGCGCTCATGGCGTCGATTCCGACATAATTGGCTGCGAAAAAACCGGATACAATTCCGTTTATGGAACCGATCGCCGCCAGAACTGCCTGTACCGGCAGCAGCCGGAACATGAGTTTTGTGATCATCTGCGTATTTTTACTGTTCATGCGTTTTCCTCCAACTATGTTCAGCCCTTACAGCGCGATGATATGCAGGCAAGGCAGCGTGCGGGCTGAATGACGGATGG
>JAUNJW010000067.1 GCA_030533035.1 Erysipelotrichaceae bacterium | reverse complement strand
ATATTCTCAAAGACTGTGTCATCTGGCAGAACACTCATAAATCAGAGCTGCTTAAACTGCTGACTCTTGATGAGGCGGAAGAAATCAGTGAAATCGCTGATTTACAAACATGCATGCATATAGCTGAATCGGTGCTTACCGCCAAAGAAAGATTCAAAACAGCCACTTCACCGGTCAGTGCTTTTGAGGTGATCTGTCTTTCCCTGGCAACTGAGAATACATATGCGGAAACGAAGCCTGTCAGGCCGGCATCTGCGCCGAAACCCGCAGCCAGACCGCAGGTTCAGCCACAGATTCAGCCAGAAATTCAGACGAAGCCCACTGAAGTCCAGCCCTTAGTCATAGAACCTGAGCCGGAAACGGTAAAAGCGGAAGAAAAACCGGTGATCCAGACGCCTGTGCAGACGGTGGAAAGAATCAGTCAGCAGAAGATTCTTGAACTGCTTGTCCAGTGTTCAAAAGTCGAAAAGGTGAAGGATGAAGCGGCATTTGTACAGATGCGCTCGATGATGGATCTCGACAGCAGAAGATTCACCACGCTCCTTCAGGACACGATGATCGGCGCCAGCGGTGAAGATTGTATTGTGCTGATCACAAAGGCCCAGGCGATTGCCAACAGAATCAATTCAGAAGATATGAACCGCAGTCTGTATGAATTTACAAAGAACAAACTCGGTGTCGATAAAATCATCTTTGCGATCACTGACAGTGATTTCCGTGAGGCGTCCGCCCAGTTCAGAATCATGATGAGAGACAACAGTCTGCCGGAGGCATGCAAAGTTGAAAAATATACAGAAGATAAACCGAAGGAGGATACACCGGAAGACAAGGTGATCGCTCTGTTCGGAAGGGATAACGTTGAAATCATAGGAGGATAACCATGGATTTTTCCAAGCTTATGGAACAGGCACAGAAGATGCAGAAAGATCTGTCAGAAATGGAAGAAGAACTGTCAGAAACCATCTACATCGGCAAGTGCGGAAACAACGAAGTCATCGTCAGGATCAACGGCCGCTATGAAATGCAGGAAATTGAAATCGCTGATGAGCTGATGACTCTTGAAAACAAAGAGATGCTGCAGGACATGATCCTGATCGCGCAGAATAACGCAGTCGAAAATGCTTCCAATGACCGCGAATCAAGACTGGGTGCCGCCACAGCCGGCATTCAGATTCCGGGGTTATAAGGAATGTATCCCAGCAGCATACAGAAGCTGATTGAGAGTTTCCGCAGTCTGCCGGGCGTCGGCGAAAAGACGGCGGAAAGATACGCGCTTTCTGTCAGTGAAATGGATCCTGCCAGAGTGGAACAGTTTGCCGAAGCGCTGGTCGGTGTCAAGGAAAAGCTCAGACGCTGCAGAATCTGCGGCAATCTCTCTGACCAGGATGAATGCGAAATCTGCCGCAATCCTGACAGATCCCACAAACTGATATTTGTTGTCCAGTCGCCCAAGGATGTGATCGCCATGGAAAAAACCGGTGAATTCCGCGGTGTGTATCATGTCCTGAATGGTGTGATTTCCCCGTCCAAGGGAATTATGCCGGAGGATCTGGATATTGATTCCCTTGTCAGAAGGGCTGCTGAGGCGGAAGAAGTGATTCTTGCGACCAGCAATACGATGGATGGCGAAACAACCGCCATGTATCTCGACCGGCTGCTGAAAGAGCAGTGTCCCGATGTGCTCGTAACCAGGATTGCCCATGGCCTGCCTGCCGGCGGCCTTCTGGATTACGCGGATGAAATGACGCTCGCCTATGCCCTGAGCAACAGGCGGAAGATGCAATAAACAACTGGAGGAGGAAAGAAAAATGAACAATGATCTTATGATCGCCCAGGCTGCCACGCTTGAAGACATTTACAAAATTGCCGAAAAAGCAGGTATTTCAGCCGACTCTCTTGAGCCTTACGGAAAAGACAAAGCAAAGATTTCACAGGATTTCATCAACAGCTGCGCAGACCGCAAGGATGGAAAACTGATTCTCGTAACAGCAATCACCCCGACAAAAGCTGGTGAGGGCAAGTCCACCACCACCATCGGCCTGGCTGACGGCCTTTCCCTGATCGGAAAGAATGTCATGGCAGCTCTGAGAGAACCGTCCCTCGGTCCGGTCTTCGGTCTTAAGGGCGGCGCCACAGGCGGCGGCTATGCACAGGTTGTTCCGATGGAATCCATCAACCTGCACTTCACCGGTGACATGCATGCAATCACCACCTGCAACAACCTGATCGCAGCGATGCTGGACAACAGCATTTTCCAGGGCAACCCCCTGAACATCGATCCGGAACAGGTTGTCTGGAAGAGATGCCTTGATATGAATGACCGTACTCTGCGTGACATCACAATCGGTCAGCTCAAGAAGTCCAACGGTGTGGAAAGACCCGATCATTTTGTTATCACAGTCGCTACTGAAGTTATGGCGATTCTCTGCCTTTCCGATGATCTGAAAGACTTTGAGGAAAGAATCGGCAAGTGCATCGTCGCTTATACATATGACCACAAGCCTGTTACAGTCAAGGACATCGACGCTGCCGGTGCCGCGACTGTCACAATGAAGGAAGCTCTCAAGCCGAACCTGGTACAGACTCTGGAACATACACCGGTTCTGATCCATGGCGGCCCGTTCGCCAATATCGCCCACGGCTGCAACTCCGTCATCGCTACTAAGCTGGCTCTCAAACTGGCTGACTATGTTGTCACAGAAGCAGGCTTCGGCGCTGACCTCGGTGCTGAGAAGTTCCTCGACATCAAGTGCCGTTCCGCAAAGCTCAAACCCAACGCTGTTGTCATCGTTGCCACAGTCCGTGCTCTCAAGATGCATGGCGGCGTCGATGTCAATGAGCTGACAGAAGAGAATGTCGACGCAATGCTCGCGGGTGCCGCAAACCTGCAGAAGCATATCGAATCCATCAAGGCATTCGGTGTTCCTTATATCGTAGCGATCAACAAGTTCTCCAAGGATACAAAGGCTGAGGTTGACGCGCTGCTCAACTGGTGCCGTGAGAACGGTCACCCGGTTGAAGAGGCTGACGGCTGGGCCCGCGGCGGTGCCGGCATGACAGATCTTGCCAAGCATGTCGCTGAACTGGTTGAAGGCGAATCCAACTATGCCCCGATCTATGATGTCAATGAAACCATCGAAGAGAAGATCACAAAGATCGCCCAGATTGTTTACGGCGCCAAGGATGTTGAATTCTCTGAAGAAGCGATGAACAAGATTGCCATCTTCAAAGAGAACGGCTGGGACAAGATGCCTGTCTGCATGGCCAAGACCCAGAACTCCATTACAGATGATGCGAACGTCAAGGGAAGACCTTACGGATTCACCATCCATGTCAAGGATCTCTCCATTTCCGCCGGCGCCGGCTTCGTTGTCGCCTATACCGGCAGTATCCTGACCATGCCCGGCCTGCCGAAAGTACCGGCAGCCGTCAACATGGGCGTTGATGAAAACGGCAAGACTTACGGCTTATTCTGATTGAAAATCTTTAAGCAGAAAGAGTAAAAGACAATGAGCTCAATTGCATACGTAACCGATGAAAGCATGCTTGAATACCACCGCCTGTGCAGAAACCGCGCCATTCTTTTCTGGCGCCTTTCCAGCAAGCGGAAATTTACCGACTTCCGCAAGGGAGACCTGCTGTTCTTTTTCGCCCGCCCGAGAACCGGCCGCAAAAAGGGACTGATCGGCTACGCGCATTTTGACTCGATTGTCAGACTGTCTTTAAAACAGATGTGGAGTCAGTACGGACAGTTCACCGGCTATGATGAGGAAAGTCTGCTCAGGGAGGCGATTGAAAAGGCCTCCAAGGGCGGAACGATTCCCCGCCAGATGAGCTGTCTGTACCTGACTGATGTTGTATTCTTCCTTTCACCGATTTATCCGGAAGAAGTCGGTCTCGATATTCCTTCCAACCTGGAAAGCTATTGTTATCTTGACCGCTCTGATCCCGGCATTACGGTGAAAATACTGAAAAAGGCAGAAGAAAGAGGGCTTGACCTCTGGAGCGCTGCCAATTCCGTATCCCCCGAAATCATCTTCAGCAATGATGAGATCAAACACCAGCTGGCGGTGATCCACAAGAGTATCGGCAGGGAAGACGGAAGTGAAAAAGAACGGGCGAAGATTCACAAGTACGCAAGAGCGCAGTGTGAAAAGCCCGGCTGGGAAATGATCCGCGGCAGCCGCACAGACTGCCTGAAGATCGAAAGAGACAATATTGTCATCGGCATTCCTTTCACATCCCAGGCAAATGACAGGGATCTGAGAATGAGGGAACTTGCCGGCAGGATGCTTATATACCGTCTTCTTGCCCGCAGATATGAGATGCCCAAAGAGATATTCTTTGAGGTGATCGGTGACAATATTCCCCGGGAAATTCAGGAATTGACTGAACAGTTTAACAATGAATAAGTTTGATATTATCGTCATCGGCGGCGGCCATGCTGGCATTGAAGCGGCACTGGCGGCGGCGAGACTGAAGAAAAAGACAATGCTGCTGACACTCAGCATTGATAATATCGGAAAAATGCCATGCAATCCTTCGGTCGGCGGTCCGGCCAAGGGCATTGTTGTCAGGGAAATCGACGCCCTGGGCGGTCAGATGCCGATCACGGCAGACCAGACAGCCCTGCAGTTCAAGATGCTCAACAGTGCCAAGGGCCCCGGCGTAAGGGCGCTGCGTGTGCAGTCAGACAAGATCGCATATAAGAAAATGATGCAGTATGTCTGTACGCACCAGGAGAATCTTACAGTTATGGAAGGAATGGCAGTCCGTCTCAACGCTTCTGGAAACAAGGTTACAGGAGTCACTTTGAAAGACGGCTCTTTTATTGCGGCCCAGGCTGTGATCATGACAACCGGCACGTATATGGCCGGCGTCAACATGATTTCCGATGAAGTGAAACCGGGCGGACCGGATCTGGAAAAAACAACGGAAGACCTTTCCGCTTCCCTCAGGGAAATCGGAATCAAAACTTTCCGTCTGAAAACCGGAACCCCGCCGAGAGTGCTGACCAGCTCCATTGATTTTTCAAAAACAAAATATGAACCGGGAACGGACGCGTTCCTGCGGTTCTCTGAAACCACAAAATCCATCCGGCCTTTCTCTGAGCAGGTTCCCTGCTATATGACATATACGACTCCTGAGACCCATGAAATCATCATGAAGAATCTCAATCGTTCCAGTATGTACTCCGGTGTTGTCAAAGGCGTCGGTCCGAGATACTGTCCTTCGATTGAAGACAAACTGGTCCGCTTCTCCGACAAGCCGAGGCATCTGCTCTTCCTGGAGCCTGAATCCCTTTCCCTCGATACAACCTATGTACAGGGATTCTCCACATCTCTGCCAAGGGATGTGCAGGAAGCGATGACGCATACACTGCCCGGTTTTGAAAACTGTGTGATCAAGAAGTATGCGTATGCCATTGAGTATGACGCGATTGATCCGCTGCAGATGAAGCGCAGTCTGGAATCCAAGATTATCGAGACTCTGTTTACCGCAGGGCAGATCAACGGTACCTCCGGCTATGAAGAAGCAGCCGGACAGGGGATCGTGGCCGGCATCAATGCTGTCCGCAAACTGGATGGCAAGGAGCCGCTGATCTTCGGAAGAGACGAAGCCTATATCGGCGTATTGATTGATGACCTGACAACAAAGGGAACCCTTGAGCCGTACAGACTGCTGACCTCAAGAGCTGAGTTCCGTCTGCTGCTGCGCCATGACAACGCGGATGTGCGCCTGATTGAAAAAGGTCATGAGTGCGGTCTGGTTTCCGATGAAAGATATGAAGAATATCTGAACCGGATGGCGGATCTCGATGAACTGCAGAAGTACCTGGCATCCACAACCCTGGAACTGGATGATCCGGCGGTTGTTGAGTATCTTCAGCCGCTTGGCTATTCAACCGGTGAACACAAGGGTGTCAACGGTCTTGAACTGGTCAGACGGCCCGGCGTCACAACGGCGGAAGTTCTGAGGCTTGCCAATCAGGAAGTCAATGAGGAACTGGCCGGCAGATGTGACATTGAAGTCAAATATGAAGGCTATATCCAGAAGGCCAAGCGCGAAGCCGCAAAGCTGGAAGGCATGGAGAACATGAAACTTGGTTTTGACTTTGACTATGATCTGATCGACAACCTGTCCCTGGAGGGCAGACAGAAGCTGATGAAGTATAAACCGGAAACGATGGGACAGGCTTCCAGAATCTCCGGCGTCAATCCGGCTGATCTCGCGGTTCTTGCCATCTATCTGAAACAGATGAAGGAAAAAACCGCATAAAATCTACACTTTTATTAATTTTGTGGAAAAATCAGTTTTCCACAAAATATGGAATTATTTACTAAATTGTGGACAAAAAAGTTTTCCACATATTTTGACCTTTGTAATCATTATACAAGTTGGTATAATGAACATAAATCGGAGGACAGATGCGTATTACAGACCTGCCAGACATCTGCAGACAATCCGGCATTGATCTCAATGATGAAATGATCAGACAGCTTGAGCGTTACATGGAGCTGCTGATGGAATGGAATGAAAAGATCAATCTGACCGCAATCAAGGAACCGGAGGAGATTGTGGAGAAGCATTTTTATGACTGCCTTCTTCCGCTTTCATCCGGGCAGATTCACGGCAGATGCGCGGATATCGGCAGCGGTGCCGGTTTCCCGGGTCTGGTCTGGAAAATCGCGGATCCTGAACTTTCCATGGTGCTGGTGGAGCCCACCGGCAAAAGATGCACGTTCCTGAAGACAGTTATCAGTGAACTCGGGCTGAAGGAAATCGAAGTCATCAATCAGAGAAGTGAAGACTATGTCAGAGAGGCACGGGAATCATTTGACGTCGTGACGGCAAGGGCTGTCGCCAATCTGAGAGTACTTTGCGAGCTGTGTGTTCCGCTTGTTAAAAAGGGCGGACTCTTTGTGCCTATGAAAGGCAGCAGTGCCATTGATGAAGTGTCTGAAGCTGCCCATGCCATGAAAGTGCTTGGCTGCAAAGTTGAAAACATTCAGGAAACCTCCCTGCCGGGCGGAGATATCAGAAACAATATCTTCTGCCGCAAAACCGCAAGCACTCCGCCTGAGTATCCGCGCCATTACGGCCGGATCAAGAAACAGCCGTTATAAAGAAGGAGGGACAGTATGAGAATGTCAAAGAGTATTCTGGATCTTTTTGACCGCCAGGACACAAACCGGATCGTCATGATTTCCTCCTCAAAGATCAGGCCGTCCCGCTATCAGCCGCGGATCCGCTTCGATGAGGAAGCGCTCGATGAACTGGCGGACTCCATCCGGGAAAACGGACTGATCCAGCCGATCACCGTCCGCAAGATGGGTGACATGTATGAAATCATCGCCGGTGAAAGAAGATACCGGGCCTGCCTGAAAGCAGGCTATACGGATATTCCCTGCTACATCATGACGCCGACGGAAGAACAGGCAGCCCAGATGGCTCTTGTGGAAAATGTGCAGCGTGAAAATCTCAGCGCCATTGAAGAAGCCAAGAGCTATGTCCAGATCATGCGCCAGTCGGGCATGACCCAGGAACAGGTCGCCAAAAGGATCGGAAAGTCGCAGTCAGCGGTTGCCAACAAGATCCGTCTGCTCAACCTGCCGGAGGAAATCCAGCAGGCAGTCATCGACGGCAAGCTCTCCGAGCGCCATGCCAGGGCACTGTTAAGCGCTCCCGAAGACAAGCAGAAAGACGTCTATAAGACAATTCTTTCCAAAGGCATGAATGTCAGGCAGTCGGAAGAATATATCGAAAAGGTCAGCGGACCGAGAAGACTTCATCACCGCCAGAAAACAAAAGGCTTTACCAGAAACATCCAGATCGCTATCAACTCCGTCAATCAGTGCGCGAAGATGATCGAAAAGATGGGAATTAAAACAACAGTGGAAACGGAAGACCGTGACAATGAGGTCCGGATGATCATCCGTATTCCGAAATGATTGAGGGAGAAAAGTATGGGTAAGATCATCGCAATTGCCAATCAGAAGGGAGGCGTCGGCAAGACCACGACAGCTATGAACCTGGCTGCCGGTCTTTCTTATGTAAACAGGAAGGTCCTGCTGGTTGATTTCGACCCCCAGGGCAACGCAACCCACGGCATCGGCGCCAACAAAGTCGGCTATACCAAAACAGTCTATGATGTCCTGATGTCGGACGCGACAGTGGATGAATGCAAAGTCACGCTGCAGATGCCGCCCCTGGACGTTATTCCCGCGACCAGCGGACTGGCTGGTGCAGACGTGGACATGGCCTCCTATGAAATGGGCAGGGAACAGCTGCTGAAGAAAAAGCTCGACGCTGTCAGGGATCAGTATGATTACATCATCATCGACTGCCCGCCGGCCCTCGGCCTGCTCAACACCAATGCCCTTACCGCAACCGACACGGTCATGATTCCTGTCCAGTGCGAATACTTTGCCCTGGAAGGACTGACACAGCTGTTAAGCACGATCAGACTTGTGCAGAGACTCTGGAATCCCCGTCTTTCCATCGAAGGAGTCCTGCTGACGATGTTTGATGTCCGTACCAAGCTTTCCGTTGAAGTACAGCAGGAAGTCCGCAAGTATTTCAAGGAGAAAGTCTACCGCTGCTATATCCCGAGAAATGTCCGTCTTTCGGAAGCTCCTTCCAGTGAAGAGTCCATTTTCGAATATGACACCAGATCCGAAGGTGCCAAGGCATATGCGCAGCTGGTCAAGGAAGTCATCACGCAGAATGAGAAAGGAAAGCGATAATGGCTGAAAAAAGAAACAGACCCGGACTTGGCGGAAGAGGTCTGGATTCCATCTTCGGAACCGATGTCAATCAGTTCCTGGATGACATTCAGAACAACGCCCAGGAAGTTCCGGGAAGAAAAGAAGTGGAAATAAAGATCGCGGAGATCAGACCCAATCCGTATCAGCCCCGTAAGGAATTTGATCAGGCAGCCCTGAACGAGCTGGCTGATTCCATCCGCACACACGGGATCTTTACACCGCTTCTGGTCAGGAAGAGCGTTCACGGCTACGACCTGATCACCGGTGAAAGAAGACTCAGAGCTGCCAGGATCGCAGGCCTTGATACAGTTCCGGCGATCTCGGTTGAATTCACCGATGAGCAGATGATGGAGATCTCCATTCTGGAGAACGTGCAGCGTGAAGATCTCAATCCGATCGAAGAAGCTGCCGCCTATGATTCCCTGGTCAGAAAACTTGGCTACACCCAGGAGAAACTGGCGGAGCGGGTCGGCAAATCCAGAGAGTACTGCGCAAACATCATGCGTCTGCTCAAGCTGCCTGCCGAAGTGCAGCAGATGGTCATTGACAAGAAGCTCACGATGAGCCATGTCCGTCCGCTGCTTTCCCTTAAGGATGAGGATCAGATCTATAAAGCTGCCAGGCAGGTTCTCAGCCGGAAGATGTCGGTCAGAGAAGTGGAAGCCTACGTGCATAATCTTGCCGGCACGGAAGTAAAACCGCAGAAGAAAAAGGTGCGCACG
>JAUNJW010000266.1 GCA_030533035.1 Erysipelotrichaceae bacterium | reverse complement strand
CCTTTACCAGCAGTGACGCGTTGTGGGCAAGGTCATAGGTGGCGGCGAAGTGCAGGCGGTGGGCTGCCGCACCGAACAGATGGGCCAGATCCTGGTGCAGAGCCTGGCGGGCAACAATCAGCGGCAGGTCAGCTATATCTTCAAACGTGACGCTGTCTTTTGCAGCCATCGGATCATCGGCTTTCATAACCAGTCCCCAAAGATCGTCAACCGGCAGTGTCAGGGCCTGATAACGTACCAGATCCGGCTCTTCACAGACCAGCAGAAAATCCAGAAAGCCGCTGTCGAGTTTTTCTTTCAGCGCTTCCGTATCGCCGGCATACATGTGATAGACAATGTCCGGATACTGCTGTGCCAGTTTTTTCATTGTGCTGCCGAGTGTCCGCACCGCCTCCCCTTCCGCGGCGCCGATGCGCAGCTCGCCGGAAACGGATCTGTCTTTGCGGATGAATTCGTTCATTGTCTGATCCGCCATTGCCAGCAGATCTTCCGCCCTTAAACGCAGCCGGATCCCGTCTTCGGTCAGGCGGACGGAATAATTGGTGCGGTGAAACAGTTTGACACCCAGTTCGGCTTCCAGATCCTTGATCTGTTTGGAAAGCGTCGGCTGGGAGATGTGCAGGGCGCTGGCAGCCCTGGTAATGCTTTCGTCACGGGCAACCTGAACGAAGTATCTCAGCACGCGGAGTTCCATATTTCATACCTCTCTGCAGTTATTCTATCAGAGAATATCAAGAGATAACTATTAAGTATTTTATATATCTGAAAGAACCGCCTATATTGAAAGTGATGAAAGACAAAATGATCATGACAGCGGTTGAAGAAACCGGACTGCCGGCGGAAAACAGAGAAGAAATCCGTGCGAGCGTGAAAGACCGTGACTATGCCCGGGCAAAGAATCTCCTGCATGAGGGAAGAGATTCCCTGCTGGCAGAGATTCATCAGAAGGAAGATGAAATCAGGCACATTGACTGGATCATCTACACCCTGGGCAGAGCGGAATCTTAAGAGGAGGAAGACAGAATCATGGAGTACTTCGTACTGGATGTCGGCGGATCATCCATCAAATACGCGGTGATGGATGAAAACCAGAAATTTATCAGAAAGGGCAAAGCGGAAAGCAGGCACCTTCAGAACAGCGACGAGTTTGTCAGCTGCCTGAGTGAACTCTACAGAGAGGCCGGTGCATGTGCCGGGGGAATCGCAGTCAGCTACTGCGGCGAAGTGGACGCTGAAAGCGGTCTGCTTCACAGCGGCGGCTCTTACAGGTATATGGCCGGCCTTAATCTGAAAGAGCTTCTGGAGGAAAAAACAGGAACAACCGTAAGCATCGAAAACGACGGCAACTGCGCCGGACTGGCGGAAAGCAGGTACGGATCCCTGCGGGGATACACAAGCGCGGCGGCGGTTGTCATCGGAACAGGCCTGGGCGGAGCGCTGATTCTCAACAATGCCCTTTACCGGGGCGTCCACGGCTATGCCGGTTCAGCGTCCCTGATGGTAAGGAACTTCGATGTCCCCTACACAAAACAGCAATGGGCCTTCCGGACAGCAGGCGCCGCCTGGCCGGGAAAGGAATACGGCCTGCGCAAAGGCATTGAGGCAGTCGACGGCATCACCTTCTTCGAAGCTGTCAAAGCCGGTGACAAAACTGCAGAAGAGGTTCTGAAAGACTACTGCAGCACGCTGGCCAACGTCCTCTTCGACCTGAACATTATCCTTGACCTGGAAGCCATCGCCATCGGCGGCGGGATCAGCCAGCAGCCCATCCTGCTGGAATATCTGCAGAAAGCGTTTGATCAGATCTATTCCGCCCAGGGCATGGCTGTCCTGAATCTTCCCAGACCCGAAATCAGGGTCTGCCAGTATCACAATGACGCAAATCTTCTCGGTGCCCTCGCGCACCACCTTGACAGAATCAACAAAAACTGAAGAAAGAGAGTGTAAGAAAATGAAAAAAGGATTTCTCTGGGGTACATCCATCAGCGCCGCCCAGGCTGAAGGCGGCTGGAACGAAGGCGGAAGAGGTCCCGTCCAGGTAGACTTCGCCGATTCCGGAAACGCGCAGACAAGCGGCAGAAGACTCTTCTACCGCAAAGCCGACGGCACAAGGGATTTCGTTCCCGGCGCATATGCCATGTTCCCACATCTTCCCGAAGGCGGCAAATATGAATCGTTTGACGATATTTACTATGCAAACCGCAACGCTTCCGACTTCTATCATCATTACAAAGAAGATATCGAGCTGATGGCGGAGATGGGCTTCTCTACCTTCAACACCACAATTTCATGGGCCAGAATTTATCCGCGCGGCGTTGAAGGCGGCGTCAACAAAGAAGGTGTCGAATTCTACCGTGACATGTTTACAAGACTGAGAGCGCACAACATCGATCCGGTTATCACTCTCTACAAATATGATGAGCCCGTCTATTTTGAAGAGACATATGGCGGCTGGACAAACCGTGCAATGATCGATCAGTTCGTCGAGTTCGCAAGAGTATGCTTCACGGAATACAAAGATCTTGTCAACAAGTGGATGACATTCAACGAAATCAACGTTCTCATGCTGTTCCGCGACTTCCCGCACACATCTGAACAGGCGCAGGAAAACATGCAGTCCATGCATAACCAGATCGTCGCTGCTGCTAAATGCGTGAAACTGGCAAAGAAGATCAATCCGGAAAACAAGGTCGGCACAATGATCTGCGGTCTGTGCAATTATCCGCTGACACCGGATCCGCTCGATGTCATGGACACCTACAGAAGCTTCCAGGACGTCTTCTGCTATGCCGCTGACGCGATGATCAGAGGCGCTTACCCTTCCTTCTCAAAGAGACTCTGGAAAGAAGACAACGTGACACTGGAAATCACCGAGCAGGATAAACAGGACATGAAAGAAGGCACAAGCGACTTCCTTGGCTTCTCCTATTACATGTCCCAGTGCCGCACAACCCACAAAGACGGCGTGGAAGGCAAAGGCAACGTGTTCCTTGGCATGGAGAACCCCTATCTTGAAAAGAGCGAATGGGGATGGCAGATTGACCCGGTCGGCTTCCGTTACTTCATGCATACCCTCTATGAC
>JAUNJW010000265.1 GCA_030533035.1 Erysipelotrichaceae bacterium | reverse complement strand
CATCGAATAAATCATTGTTTCTGCTAACTGTGTACTTCATCTTAAGTCACCTCTTTTTTTACTTTCTTCGGGTTATTCACCTTACACCTATAGTTATACTCAGATTATTAGCACTGTCAATAGGTAAGTGCTAAATATTTTTTGGTTAATTTTCTAAAACAATAAAAAAAGCCTTTAAATAAATGCTTTTTTACATTAGCAGGTTTATTTGATATTTGCTAAAAGATGTGTTTTCAGCTGATTTTCTGCAGTTTTGAGGCTGCCCGCAGAGAGATTCCCCTGGATGTATGCATCCTGTCGAACTTTACAAAAACCGCCTCTTCCTGATAATCGATCTTTTCGACAGTTCCTTCCCCGAAAACACGGTGGACAATCCTGTCACCCTCTTTGAATTCCAGGTTCTCCGCATCCGGCAGGACATTCTTTTCCGAACGCGCGATATAATCACGGCTTTCCTTGAGCAGGCCGTCGCTGAGTTCATTGTCATATTCAAGATACTGCTTATCAATATCCAGGACAAATCTGGAAACATAGCGGGAGGTCCTGTCAAAATTCTGCCCTTCCGCGTCGCTGAGATACAGTCCCTTCTCCGCTCTTGTCACAGCGACGAAGGCGAGTCTTCTTTCCTCTTCCATCTGCATCTCTGTATTGGTTTTGCGGCTGGGCAGGATGCCTTCGTTCATGCCGGCAAGGAACACATACGGGAATTCAAGGCCCTTGGCCGCGTGGATGGTCATCATCCTGATCCGGTCTTTTGTTTCAGCGACATCGAGATTGGTAAACAGGGCTATATGATTCAGATAGCTGACAAGATCTGTTTCCTCACCGCAGCTGACTTCGTATTCATGGATGGACTGTTTCAGCTCCGCCAGATTATCCAGCCGTGTCTGGGAGCCTTCGGTCCTCAGCATCCGTTCATAGCCGCTTTCATCCAGGATTTCCCCGAGCAGAACCGAAACCGGTTTTTCATTGATTTCCCGGGTGAACTTCTCCACAAGCTCAATGAACTGAACCGCTTTTGTATTGGCGAAAACAGGATCATTGATTCCCTGTTTCAGCGCTTCATAAAGGGAAATGTTTTCTTCCTGCGACTTTGTCTGCAGCCAGGCAATTCTCCGGTCACCCATATTCCGTTTGGGCAGATTGACGATTCTCAGGAAGGAAAGATCATCCTTAAGCGCGATCATGCGCAGATAGCTCAGGGCATCCTTGATTTCCGCCCTGGCAAAGAACTGCACGCCGCTGTAAATGGTATAGGGCAGCTCTTCCTTCAGGAAGACGTCCTCGATGGATCTGGTGACATAGTGGGCACGGTAAAGTATCGTGATATCCCGGTAATCAACTCCCTGCTCATGAAGGCGGCCGATTTCCTGCGCGATCCACTGTGCTTCCTTTTCCGCTGAAGGCGCATGGTGATAGCGGCTGATGGGGCCGTGTTCCAGCATGGGAATCAGGTCCTTCCTGATTCTCCGGCGGTTCTTTTCAATCAGCGAATTGGCGCAGCTGATCACTTCCGGTGTGGAACGGTAGTTCTTCATCATCATGATCGTTTTTGTGCCGATGAATCTCTGATCAAAATCCATGAGGAAGCGGACATTGGCCCCTCTCCATGTATAGATGGTCTGATCGGGATCGCCGACCACAAACAGGTTTCCGTGATATCCGCACAGCTGTTCCATCAGCTGGTACTGGGGCGGATCGATATCCTGGAATTCATCGATCATGATGTATTCAAGACGCTTCTGCCATTTCAGGCGGATATCTTCATTCTCTTTAAAGATATAAAGGGTATAGAAAATCAGGTCATTATAATCAAGGCCGAAGCATTTCTTTTCCTGATAAAGATAGCCATAGAAAAGAATATCTTTGACGTCTGTGGCTTCCAGATATCTCTGGTGGAGTTCTTCCAGGGACATCCGGATCATATGCAGGTAATAATCCGGTTCATAAAGTCCCTTGCGCATTTCGAAGTAATCCCTCGCATTCGCAAAGGTCATATCCCTTAATGTCAGACCTCTTTCCTCATAGATGATTCTTAACATCGCGTCGATATCGCTGTTATCCAGAACAAGGAAGCTCTTCGGATAAGACACCGCGTGGGAGTCCTCCTGGAGCACCGAGACGCAGAAGCCGTGGAATGTGTTGATATAGCCGGTGTCATTGTCACCGGTCAGCTGGTGGATTCTCTGCCGCATCTCATTGGCTGCCTTGTTGGTGAAGGTGACACAGAGAATGTTTCCCGGACGGATGCCGAGCTCATTGACCAGATACGCAAAACGGCGTGTCAGGGCACGCGTTTTTCCGCTTCCGGCACCGGCGATGACACGGACAAATCCTTCCGTTTCCGTCACTGCCTGCAGCTGTTCTTCATTCAGTCCTTCCAGCACATCTTCAAACATACTCAATATTATAAGGTAATACTGACAGTGTTGTCCTGTTATAATCAGCGTAAGGAAATATACGATGCTGAGAATTGAAAGAGTCAGTGAAAAAACCGGGAACCTCAAAGAGATCCGCCGTCTGTACGACGCCAGTTTTCCTGATGATGAGAGAATTCCATGGAAACGGATTTTCGCCATGCTCGGGGAAACAAGGAGGATGTACGCCTATTATGACGATGCTCTTTTTGTCGGCCTGGGCTATCTGTTCATCCATAAGAATATCGCGTATCTGGGCTACCTGGCAGTTGAGGAAGAGCTTCGCGGCCGGGGCTATGGTTCAGAAATCCTCAGATGCATTCTGCAGGAAATGAAAGCTTATAAAACCGTTATCGATATCGAAGTCGTCGATGAAAAGGCAGAGAATTATGAAGAGCGGCTGAAACGGAAAAACTTCTATCTGCACAGCGGTTTTGAACCGACCGGGGTCGGCTATTACTTCTACAATGTGGACTACGAGCTGCTCAGCGCCAACGGCAGGGTCAGCGCGGAAGAATACCGGAATCTCATCCTGGAACACTGGGGTCCCATCGCCGCAAACGCTGTTTTCAAAAAACTCTGAACAGTGAATCAGACACAAAAAAGAACTGCCCGTGAAGAGCAGTTCTTGTTCCAATTATGAGAAATTATTTAAAGTGGGAGAAGTACTTGATGGT
>JAUNJW010000066.1 GCA_030533035.1 Erysipelotrichaceae bacterium | reverse complement strand
TCCAGCCAGCTGCCGTCATCGGCAATCCAGCGGTTCGGCTCAATCATATACCAGGTATAGCCCTCTGCCTCCTGCATCAGGTATACCGGCCACTCGTCGCCCTGGCTGACCTTTCCTTTCTTTTCGGCATTTGTTGTCGGATACTCACGGCTGTTGAGATTGGAGACAAGCACCCTGACTTTTCCCAGTGTTTCGATTTCCGGCACCGGCGGATTGTCCAAAGGAACTTCCTGATAACTGCCTGCACAGGTTTCCGCGTTTACCGCAATGCCCTGTTTCAGTGTTTCAGCCAGATCCAGAATGCCGTACAGTCCGTCAATCTGCACAAATGCCCTGCCGCGGTTAAGAACCGATGCGTCTGTAAAGACGGCGTCGGTGACCTGGCGGCCCTCTGTGTCGATGTAAGCCCACATGCCGTTCACCTTCACCGGCGCATAGCCGTCCTCAAACCAGCCGGCCTCCTCATAGACCGGACCGCCGGTCAGATCTTTTCCTTCCGCGCTGACAAAGCCCAGGCGGCCGGGATCTTCCCAGCTGTCCTTTTCACTGACAGTCACCATGCCGTTGATAAACGCGCTGCAGTAATGCGGCGTTTCCATCAGGACTGATGTATCCCTGTCAATCACGGCGCAGCCTGCGGTGTTATGTTCAGAATCGGTGACCTCCGCCATGATTCTGGTTCCGAACATGTTTTCATAGCGGTATGGCTGCATCGTCTGCGGGTCATTGATCCACACCTCATGATCCACAACATAAGGGGAAGGCGCATACCCGCCGAGGCCGCCTGTTCTCACATAGGACAGCCTGTCAAGCTGTGAACTGAACCGGAGCGCCATATCCGCCGTGTCCCAGATGATAAACCCGGTATAGGGCTGATAGGAAACCGGCGTCCCGCTGTAGGTGATGTTTTCACCGCTGATACTCAGCGGATAAAGCACATTGCCGTCATAATCCAGAATTCCGTACCTGCCGTCCTGTGAGACGATCAGGGCGTCATCACGGTAATGAGGCACGCCATAGCCGGCCTCTTTTTCATTTTCTTCCGCCCATCCGGAAGGATAGCCCGTCAGTTCGACGGATGCGCCGAGAATGAAGGGATGTGCTTCCATCTCAGTGATGGAACTGAGTTTCATGGAAGGCTCTTTCACCCAGATCACGGAAGACGGTTCAGCCTCTTGCTCAGCTGTCTCTGTTTCCTGAATTTCCGGTTCTGTTTTATTGTCTTCCTCCGTTTCGGCCGGCGCCGGCTGGCAGGCAGCCAGAAACAGCGCCGCCGCTGTCAGAATCAAGTATTTTTTCATGGTTATTATCTCCGCGGTTTTGTCCTGCCCCCATCATACCATATCCATTTGAATGCATTGCGGGCACGGTTGTAGTACAATCAGAAAAGTACCCGGGAGGTTATGCAATGAGCGATAAACTTTTCTTTGCCTCAGACTATATGGAAGGATGCCATCCCGCCATCCTGGAACGTCTGACCCAGACCAATTATGAAAAAACAGCCGGTTACGGAACTGACGGATACAGCGAAGCGGCCCGTCAGAAAATCCGCATGTTATGCAACGCGCCGGCCGCGGAAATCCAGTTTCTTGTCGGCGGCACCCAGGTCAACGAAACAGTCATCACTTCCCTGCTGAGACCCTACCAGGGAGTCCTGGCGGCGGAAACCGGCCATATTGCCGTCCATGAAGCCGGCGCCATTGAGGCCGGCGGCCACAAGGTCCTGCCCCTGAAGCAGGAATACGGAAAAATCAGCGGTGATGCAGTGCGTGAATACTGCCGTGCCTTTTATGCCGATGCCAACCATGACCACATGGTCATGCCCGGCATGGTTTATATTTCACAGCCGACAGAATACGGCACCCTGTATTCCCTGAACGAACTCAGGGATCTCCATGATGCCTGCCGGCAGTTCGGCCTCTATCTGTACGCTGACGGCGCCAGGCTGGCCTATGCCCTGGCAGCTGAGGAAAACGATGTCACCCTGCTGGATCTTGCCGAGCAGTGCGATGTCTTCTACATCGGCGGCACCAAATGCGGCGCTCTTTTCGGCGAGGCGGTCGTCATGGCTGACCCCGGCCTGATCCCCCACTTCTTTACAATCATCAAGCAGCGCGGCGCCCTGGTCGCCAAAGGCAGAATCACCGGCCTGCAGTTTGATACCCTGTTTACTGACAATCTCTATGAAGAGGCAGGCAGGCACGCGCTTGCGGAAGCTGAAAAGATCAAGGCAGCCCTGAAGAAATACGGATATCAGTTCTTCTTTGAGACACCGACCAACCAGATCTTCATTGTTCTGGACAATGAAACTTTGAAAACATTTGGACAGAAGTGTGAATACAGCTACTGGGAGCCGTTTGATGAAAATCATACGGTCATCCGCCTGGCCACATCGTGGGCAACTGATGGCGCCGATACTGAAGCTCTGATCCAGCTGCTGGAAACACTCAGTCACTAAAAGATCCGCCGGTTTCACACAAGCCGGCGGATTTCTTTACAGGCGGTAGATTTGTTTTCTGTCAAGGCAGAGGCAGCTCAGGACGCCCTCCTCGCCATATTCGCAGCCGGTGTCGATATCGATCAGCGACATGCCGTTGGAGAAGTTCTTTGCGTATACCCGGCCGGGCGTTCCTCCTGCCAGCCTTCCGGTTTCCAGATGGCCGACGATATAAGTCAGCGGGCTTTCGGCAGGCAGTGAGGGAATATTGAGAATGGAGAACGGACCGCTGCCGAACACAAGGTCGCAGCACACGTTCAGGTCATTGAGGGAACCGGTGTCCCAGTCCTCGCGCTCATAGGTGAAGCCGGCATGCGACAGCATATACTCTTTGCCGCCGACCTCAATCATCCTGACCAGGGCGGTTTCATAGCGGAGGTATTCATATATGGCGTTCTGGCGCTCTTCATCCAGTTCGCTGAACTGCCTTAAGGTCACGGCGCCGCCGGAATAATCGGACAGCCAGCTGTACTGGGTTCTGAGGCCTTCCAGATAGGCCAGCATCATCCATTCATGGTTGCCCAGGAACGGAATGACATTTTCCCTCTGCATCATGTCAAGAAGAATGGGGATCCCATCATTTCCTCGGTCGATCACATCGCCCAGGATAAAAAGAGTATCCTCCTCTTTCAGGGAGATTTTCTCCAGCATTTTCATATAGCGGTCATACAGACCGTGGATGTCGCTCATCACATAGACACTCATTTCTGATCTCCAAAGTTAAGAATACCAAAATAGTGCGGCAAAGTCATGACTGTATACAGCTGCATGTTTGCATTATATGGCAAGGAAGATTACAATATGTCTTGTTCAAGGAGGAATAAAATCAATGAACATTATGAACCGTACAAAGAAAGATATCGCTGCTGCAGTAGCTGACCAGACAGGAATGACCAAGAAGGATTCCGAAGCAGCTGTCAACGCAGTATTCGAAGTTATTACTGATACTCTCAAAGACGGCGGTGAAGTTTCCATTGCCGGCTTCGGTAAGTTTGTTGTTGCCGAAAAGCCTGCCCGTCAGGGTATCAACCCCGCTACAGGCGAAAAGATTGAAATCGCAGCTTCCAGAGCTCCGAAGTTCAAGGCAGCCAAGACTCTCAAAGACGAACTGAAATAAGTCTTTCAGATCAGACGCCGCAAAGGTCCGCGAAAGCGGATTTTTTTTAATCTTTTTAATGCATGTCAAAAGTGATTTTTCAGACACATTTCACAGTTACTGATATAGAATTAATCTGTTATGGCAGCCCGACACAGAAAAAAGAAAAGAAAACAGAATCTGAAGCAGACTGACGTAAAGCGGATGCCCCATGCCCGCCGCAAAGGCGGACAGTATATTTATCCTGCCGGAGCCTACCGGGCAGCGATGATTGCGCCGCCGGCTTCGATGCCGGCTGTGGTTGTCCCTGAGACGGAAATAAAGCTGTCAGCGGTCGCTGAAGCGCCTGCAGCGGGTGAGCAGACAACGGTTGTTATACCGGAGCCGGCGGAAGAAGGCTGGCGGCGGTGGCTGTATTACGGCGCCGCGGTGGCGGCTGTGCTCATGCTGGTGATGGCGCTGATGCCTTCCCAAAAGGTAAACAGGACCGCCGGTCTGACCAAGCTCTCGCCGGAGAATGAACATGTCAGTGAGATTGAGCTGGTTGAAGCGGAAACGGTGAAAGAGCTTAAGGCAATCGTGGAAGTGGAAAGCGTGCGCAAACCGCTCGAAGATTATATTTCAACATTAAGCGGCGACTGGGCGGTTTATCTCAAGAACCTGAACAATGACGAGGTGCTGACAATCAATGACCACCAGATGCCCTCCGCTTCATTAATCAAGCTGTTTGTCGCGGGTACCTATTTCGAGCAGCTGGAAAGCGGCGCCCTGGGCGCCTCGCCAAGGACTGAGCGTGATCTTTCCATGATGATTTCATGGAGTGACAATACCGCCTGGGAAGATCTCGAAACATGCATCGGCGGCGGTTCTTACATGAAAGGACTGCAGATGGTGACTGATTTTGCCAGGGCACACGGTTATGAGGATACCGGCCGTCTGATCGGCGGCGCGAGCGTATACTCGGGCAATAACCTGACGTCTGTCAGCGATGTCGGCCGCGTTCTTGATGAGATCCTTGCGGGAACCTATGTTTCCGAAAGTGCCAGCGCTTCCATCCTTGATCTGATGAAAGAGCAGCACATCACCACAAAGATTCCCGCCGGCCTGCCGGACGGAATCGAATCAGCCAACAAGACCGGCGAACTGGTCGGAATCGAAAATGACGCCGCCGTTGTCTATGGCCTCAATACAGAATATATTCTTGTTGTTATGTCCGACGGAAACAATGTCGGAACAGGTCCTGTTGTCAGAATCAGCGAGATCGTCTATGACATGCTGAATCCGGGCAGTACCCATGTGGAGGAATGATGAAATACGCAAAAGAAATTGATATCCGTGACATTGAAGGATTTGCCTTCGGCAACGCTGAATATGCCGAAGCAGCCACCGGCTGCACAGTGATCCTGGCAGAAGGCGGCGCGGTATGCGCGGTGGATGTCAGGGGCGGCGCTCCCGCTTCCCGTGAGAATGCCCTTCTCAATCCGCTGGCCGCCAATGATTCCGTCAACGCGGTTGTGCTCAGCGGCGGCAGCGCGTTCGGTCTGGACGCCAGCACCGGCGTCATGAAATACCTGGAGGAAAGAAACACCGGCTTCCCTACCGCCTATGGCGTCGTTCCGATTGTTGTCTCCTCCTGCCTGTTTGATCTCGGCCTTGTGCGGGCTGACATCCGCCCGGACGCGGCGCTGGGCTATCAGGCATGTCTGAATGCTGAGGATCCCTCTCTTTTCAAAGCCGGGTCCTTCGGCGCCGGATGCGGGGCCACCGTCGGCAAGTTCCTGGGGCCTGAAAACTGCATGAAGTCCGGCCTCGGCATTTACGCGGTTCAGCTGGGTGATCTGAAAGTCGGCGTCATCGCCGCTGTCAACGCGGCCGGCGATATCTATGACGAACGTACCGGAAAAGTGCTGGCCGGCGTGGTCGACCGCAGCAGCGGTGAATTCCTGCATGCGGAAGAATGCCTGTACGCGGCGAGTGAGAAAAAAGACCTGTTCAACCAGAACACAACGATCAGCGCAGTCATAACCAATGCGAAGCTGACCAAAACCGAACTGACAAAGGTTGCCGGCATGGCCCATAACGGCTACGCCCGCGCCATCCGTCCTGTCCATACCATGTTTGACGGCGATTCCATCTATGCCCTGGGCAGCGGGAAGACGGCAGCCGACCTCAATACAGTCGGCACACTGGCCGCCGATGTCATGGCTGAAGCCATCCGCCGGGCAGCGGAAGTCTACGGCAATGATTACGGCCTCAGCTTGTAAATTGGCCGGGGTATCGTATAATACAGTACTAAACAAGGAAGGAACAGTTTATGACACGTGTTTACAACTTCTCTGCCGGTCCGGCTGTCATGCCTGAGGAAGTCCTCCGGGAAGCCGCCGCGGAAATGATGGATTATCAGGGAACCGGAATGTCGGTCATGGAAATGAGCCACCGCTCCGCCATGTACCAGAAGATCATCGATGAAGCGGAACAGGATCTGCGCGACCTGATGAATATTCCCGATAACTATAAGGTGCTCTTTATCCAGGGCGGCGGCCATGTCCAGTTTGCCATGGTGCCGATGAACCTGTTTGTCAACAAAGTCGGCGATTATATCCTGACCGGCCAGTGGGCGACCAAGGCATGGAAAGAAGCGCAGCTTTACGGAACTGCCAATGCCATTGCCTCGAGCAAGGACAAAGGCTTCTCCTATATTCCGGACTGCAGCGACCTGCCGGTTGATGAAAACGCGGATTACGTATATATCTGCCTCAACAACACAATCTACGGCACCGTTTATCACGAACTGCCCGACACAAAAGGAAAAGACCTGGTGGCGGATATCTCCTCCTGCTTCCTGAGCGAACCGATTGACGTCTCAAAATTCGGCATCCTCTGGGGCGGCGTGCAGAAGAATGTCGGTCCGGCCGGCCTGGCCATCGCGATTGTCCGCGAGGACCTGATCCGCAAGGACGTCCTGCCGGGAACACCGACCATGCTGAGATACAGCACTTACGCGGAAAGCGGCTCCTTATACAACACACCGCCGACCTACAACATCTACATCTGCGGCAAGGTCTTCAAGTGGCTCAAAAAGCAGGGCGGCCTGGAAGCGATGAAAAAGCGCAATGAAGAAAAGGCAGCCATCCTGTATGACTTCCTGGATTCCTCTTCGCTCTTCCATGGAACAGCCGCAAAAAAGGACCGTTCCCTGATGAACGTTCCCTTTGTCACAGATGATGAGGAACTCAATGCCCTCTTCCTCAGGGAAGCCCAGGCAGCCGGTTTCGTCAATCTGAAAGGCCACCGCACTGTCGGCGGCATGCGGGCAAGCCTTTACAACGCGATGCCGAAGGAAGGCGTCGAAAAGCTTGTCGCATTCATGAAGGAATTTGAAGCAAAACACAGTCAGTAAAAACACGGCCGGGTGAAAGCCCGGCTTTATTTGTTTTCCGTGTCCTCTACCGTCACAAGGAGAATTCTGGTAATCTCCTCCTTTCCTGATCTGAGCCGGTAGACCGCCGCCTGAACACCGGGAACTGAAGTGTCGATGCCGGCCGGCAATGAGATCGCCTCAGCCTGTTCTGAATAATCTGCCACATATTTCATCGGCTCAAAGCTTTCGCCTGCCGCCAGGGTGACATACGGCCGGGACAGTTCGAGATATACATGGTCAGACGCCCGGACATAGCCGTCTGTGATCAGGGCTGCCGCAAGCACAATCAGGGCAATAAAAGCACATACAGTTCTCAGATCTGTCTGACGGCGGAGCTTCTCCCCGTTTTCCAGCCGCAGGCGGATCTTTTCCATATCCGTATCGCTCAGCCATGGCCTGCACATCACCCTGACGTCCTTTGCGTCTATGCCTTCTTCCAGTGCGGTTCTGATTTCCTGCATCTGCAGAAAGCTGAACCAGTGTCTTTTATAGAGACGGATCTGCCGGCGGGAAAGACCGGCACTGCGGCCGAGGTCAATCTGTTCCTGCTGCAGGGTGTTCCATTTCAGAATATTCATTATCTGTTCCTCCTTACGGAATCTATATTCCCCTTCAGTTCAGAAAACCCGCATGAAAATCAGAAGATATTAAGCTGTTTGTCTTCGTTCCGGGGACAGATGTTTCCGAAACAGATAAAAAAGAATTGATCAGGATACCTGCTCCATGTAAAATGTTTCTTAGTTCATGGAGGTATTGTATGAATATTGTCTGCCTTGATATGGAAGGTGTCCTTGTACCGGAAATCTGGATTGCGTTTTCAGAAGCCAGCGGAATCAGCGAGCTGAGAAGAACCACCCGTGATGAGCCGGATTACAACAAGCTGATGAACTGGCGGATCGGAATCCTGAAGGAACATGGTCTCGGCCTGAAGGAAATCCAGGAAACCATTGCCACGATTGATCCGCTTGAAGGCGCCAGGGAATTCCTGGATGAACTCCGTTCAATGACCCAGGTTCTCATCCTGTCCGACACATTTGACCAGTTTGCCATGCCGCTGATGAAAAAACTCGGCTGGCCGACGCTCTTCTGCAATACTCTTGAAGTAGCTGATAACGGAGAGATCACCGGCTTCAAAATGCGTGTCGAGCAGTCCAAGCTGACAACAGTCAAAGCGCTGCAGTCAATCGGTTTTGATACAATCGCTGCCGGCGACAGCTACAACGATCTGGCCATGATCCAGGCTTCCCAGGCGGGCTTCCTGTTCAGGAGCACCGAGCAGATCAAGAAGGACTACCCTGAGATTCCTGCCTTTGAAAGCTTCGATGACCTGCTGGCGGCCATTAAAGAAAAGCTCTGAAAATACTGAAAGACCCGGAACGGGTCTTTTTTCTTCTGAATGTTTATTATAAACGGCCAAAGGTGGATTTCACCTGAACCGAATCTTTACGATCCGCATCTTCACCAGGCTGTCGCAGAAAAGGATCATCAGCCTGTGAAACAGTCCGACTTCCTTAAAAATATCGCGGTAGCCTCTCATATAGCTCTTTGCTGTGACAGACTCAAAATCCTCTGACCAGCCTGCCAGCTGAGCAGGATCCTCCAGGGAGAAATACGCTCCGACGTCTGAGATGCCTGCTTCCTTCAGCCACGTTTTTGTCATCATCTTTGCGCCGAGCTTGTTGCAGGAATCGAAAACCAGAACCGCACCCGGAAACCGCGCCGCCATTTTGCCGAAAAGCGCCCTGACATCTTCAGTCCTGAAATAATAGAAGACTCCTGTCGCGTAAAAGACTGCGCCGTTTTCAGAAGGGATCCGTTCCATCCAGCTGTGATCATTGAGATCACAGGCAATGTTCTCTTCCCTTTCCGCTGCCGGCAGCAGCTGTTCACGGATCTCAATCACATCCGGCAGATCGATGTTATAACCCCTGCAGATGCCGTTGTCGCACTTTCTGAATGTATCATCCAGACCACAGCCCAGGCTGACCACAGCGGCCCCGGGATGAGCTGAGAGATACTCCCTGATTTCACAGGCTGTATCATACTGTCTCTGGGCCACTTCCAGGGCACCGAAAAGCCCGGCGGCTGATTCCATCTTTTTCCCATTTTCTGCGAAGTCATAATCCAGCATGGCACAGAGCCTTTCCGCTTCGGGATCGCTGAACAGGCGGGGAAAATGGTCAGAGCATACCTTGCGGCCATAGAGCGGGATAATCAGTGTTTCCTGAACGGTATTCTTTTCAATATGATATTTCTCCATAGACTGTTCCTCCAGGGTATATGGTTTTTGTTTTTAGTTAGAGTTACCTAACCATCATATTATAGTGTCCCCCTGCTCTTTTTTCCATATCGATCCCCCGGCCAAAGTCAAAAAAAACTCCGGAAAGAAATCTTTCCAGAGTTTTCTGATGTCCCAAGCTTCGATTAACGCTTTGAGTACTGAGGTGCACGTCTTGCGCCTTTGAGACCGTACTTCTTTCTTTCCTTTTCACGGGAATCACGTGTCAGGAAGCCAGCCTTCTTGAGAACAGGTCTGTAATCAGCACTTGCTTCAAGC
>JAUNJW010000065.1 GCA_030533035.1 Erysipelotrichaceae bacterium | reverse complement strand
GCGATGTCTTCCTTGTAATGATGATAGAAATCGATTGCTTCATGTGACGGATAGAAAGCGTTCGGATCTGTCACCGGCAGGAAAGTTCTGGGAGTGTTGACATCACCGCCCAGTAACATATCGGGAACGGAAAGACCTTTTCCGTCTTCCAGATACGCACCTTCGCACTGGTTGGCAGCGACCGCGCCGCCCCATAAAAAGCCCTTAGGGAAACTCATAGATTATTTTTCCTCCTGTTGTTACTTCTATTCTACATGACAGAATGGCAATTATCATGAATAACACATGAAAAAAGAGTACTGCATGATTCACAGTACTCAGTCCTTCAGTTTCGCGATCCACTTATCCAGAATTTCCGGATCTGTTTCCAGAATATCTCCTCCGTCAGAATCAAATTTCACTTCCATCGGATTGCGGATCAGGGCGCCTTCGCACAGTTCCATCATGTCATGGATGACTGTGCCCGGCCAGCCGGCATTGGTCATAAAGGGGATAACCGTTTTCCCGGCCCAGTCCTGGCTGTTCAGATATGTTCTGACTGCCGGCGCCATGGTATACCACCATGTCGGGGTGCCGACGGCGATCTGATCATACTCGCTGATATCATAGGGAACAGACCTGATCTGCGGCTCAAAACCGGATTCCACTTCCTTTTTCGCCTGGTCGGAAGCTTTTCTGTAAACTTCCGGGTATGGCTTTACCGTTTCAATCGCGCAGATATCGCCGCCCGTCACTTTCTGAATCATTTCCGCGATTCTCTTTGTGTTGCCGTTATGCCATGTATAGTAAACAATCAGTGTTTTCATATGTATTTCCTTCTTTCAAGGATATCTTAGAGAAACTGACAGCCGGCATCAATTTGGATTTCAGCATTTATTGATTACTGTTTCTTATTGAAAAGAGCCAGGGTTTTCAGCCTGGCTCTTCTGTTACTTATTGACGTAATAGACTTTGTGTCCTTCCGGCACAGAGTCGATGATCCATGTGTTGCCGCCGATGACACTGTTGTCGCCGATGTAGGTGTCGCCGCCGAGGATTGTCGCGTTGGCATAGATGACGACATGGTTGCCGATGTCCGGATGGCGCTTGCCGCCCTTGACCGGATTGCCGTTTTCATCCTTTTCGAAGCTCTTGGCGCCGATGGTCACGCCCTGATAGAGCTTGACATGATGGCCGAGAACAGCGGTTTCACCGATGACAATGCCGGTGCCGTGGTCGATACAGAAGTAATCGCCGATGGTGGCACCCGGGTTGATGTCAATGCCGGTTTTTTCATGGGCGTATTCCGTCATGATACGGGGAATATAGGGAATGCCCAGCTTGTACATGACATGGGCAATTCTGTAAATGGAAATCGCGTAAAATCCCGGATAGCAGATGACAACTTCGGATTTGGTCTTGGCTGCCGGGTCACCGTCATAGATCGCCTGTATATCGGTATTGATCTGACGCATGATCTCAGGCAGGGAAGCCAGGAATTGTTCCGTAAGTTCCTTTGCCTTCATCGGGGTTTTGCCGCTGAAGCACAGCGCTGTGCCGACCTGTTCATCCAGTCCTTTCACCAGACTGTCGAAGGCTTCCTCAACAGTCATGTGATTGTAATTGAAATATGCCGGCAGTAAGATAACCTGTATTTCCTTGATCAGTGAGACAACCCGCTTTCTGTCGGCGACGCCGCGCGGGGCTCTTAAATCTTTGGAACGTACTTCTTCAATCTGTTTCAGTATCTCAGCGTGTGCTCTTTCCATATCCGTTACTCTCCAAACAGTGCTGTGGACAGATAACGGTCGCCTGAATCAGGAAGAATCACGACGATAGTCTTTCCTTCGTTCTCCTCTCTCTTTGCCAGCTGGATGCCTGCGTATACGGCAGCGCCTGCGCTGATGCCGACCAGAATGCCTTCGGTTCTGCCGAATTCAGCTCCTGTGGCAATCGCGTCATCGTTTGTGACACGGATGATTTCATCGTAGATGGATGTATCGAGAACTTCCGGAATAAAGCCGGCGCCGATTCCCTGGATCTTGTGGGGACCGCTCTTTTCACCGGACAGCACTGCGGACGCGTCCGGCTCCACAGCTACTATTCTAACATCCGGATTCTTTTCGCGCAGGAATTTTCCTGTTCCTGTCAGAGTTCCGCCGGTTCCGACGCCTGCGACAAAGAGATCCACCTGGCCGTCAGTATCTTCCCAGATCTCCGGGCCGGTTGTCTTGTAATGGGCTCTCCAGTTGGCCTGGTTGACAAACTGGCCGGCAATCCAGGCGCCTTCGATTTCCTTTGCGAGTTCTTCCGCCTTCGCGATTGCGCCAGGCATGCCTTTGGCACCTTCGGAAAGAACCAGTTCAGCACCATAGGCCTTCATGAGTTTTCTTCTTTCAACGGACATGGTTTCCGGCATGACGATGATCACCCGGTAGCCTCTGGCAGTGCCGACCGCGGCCAGGCCGATGCCGGTGTTGCCGGATGTCGGTTCGATGATGACGGAGCCTTCCTTGAGGATGCCGGCAGCTTCGGCTTCATCGATCATATTCAGGGCAATACGGTCCTTGACGGAACCGGTGGCGTTGAAGTATTCCACCTTGCCGATCAGCTTTGCCTTAAGATCATATTTCTTTTCGAGATGAGTGAGTTCAAGCAGCGGTGTCTTTCCGATCAGCTGTTCCATGGATGTGTAGATTTTAGTCATTTTGTTTTCCCTCTCTATTCAGTTTAAATCAAATCAGGTAAAGAAAATCCGGGAATGATGTTCATACCCGGATCACTTTGCGTTAATTTACAGGACTGCTTCCGTTTAAAACAATCCCGTCTTCAGGCAGGTCCGGGCTTTTTCAGAACAACAACAGCAGGCTGTATACATAAACATCATACTGAACATTTCCCTTCTCCTTTGCCTTGATTGACTGTCAACAATATACCCCTGTCATGCATTATTTGCAACGGAGGCAATCATATTGAAATGCAATTGTCAGTTATAAATTCTGCCTATAAGCAAAGCACCGGACATTCCTGCACGGTGCCTGTCTGTTTATTCGGAAAGAATGAAGTTTGTTCCGTCGGTGCGGATGACGATTGTATCGCCTTCCTCAACAAGGATCATGCCGATGACATCCGCGTACTTCGCGTTATAGATGTTTTTGTTTTCATCGACAATGTAGATATAGGTATCGCCGCCCTTGTCAATTGTCTGGATCTTTGTGACAGTTACGGTCTTTTCTTCATAATTGCTGGTATCTGCCACCGGTTCATCGGAATTCGCCTCATCCGGTGTGATTTCAGAATTGATCAGTCTTCTGTATTTTTCAATGCAGTCAGCCTGTGTGGCCGCTGTGGCGACGATGTTGTACTGTTCGACATTGACTGCCGCATACATCTTGACCAGGCCGTTGGAATCTTTCAGAACCATGATATAGGTCGGTGTTCCTTCGACATTGATCAGGCTCGGGAAAGAAGCGTTGTAGCCTTTTTCCTGCACTTCTCCTTCGGCGCTCTTCATGCCGGAGAATTCATCGGCGCCGGCGCAGGTGATATATTTGGTTTCCGCTGTTCTTTCATTGCCGAGGATAAAGCCGAGGTTGGAGGAATCGCCGTTCAGGGAAGTGACGCCTGTATAGATCCAGATATCGCCGTCCTTGGCAATGTAGCCATAATCAGGATACGCTTCCTCCTCCTCATCATCCGAGCTGCGGATCGTTGTCACCTGGCGGCAGTCCTTCTGGGCAAAGACACTGTTCCAGAAGCCGTGGACCAGCTGGGCATGGTCATTGTACTGTGTGCAGAGCAGGTCGCCGCTGATGACAATATCTGCCCATACAGGCACATCCGCGAGATCATATTTCTGCATTTCACCGCTCACCGGATCAATAACCAGGGCACCTGTTACTTTTGTGCCGCCGAACAGGCCGATGGAATGGGTATATACAGATCCGACATACCAGGGATTGCCTTCCTCATCGATTTCAAAATGAACGTTGTCAACGAGCAGGGAAGGATAATGGAAACGGATGTGTCGGTAAAGATTCTGGGAGAAATACGCTGACGGGACATATTTCATTCCCGCTTTCAGGGAAACATAGTCCGCCGACATATCAACCGGATTGACTACGACATAGCCCGGGATACCGTTCTTTTTGTTGGAATTCCACTTGAAGAATCCGTCATAGCTCAAAGCTGCCACCTTGACCGGCGCATCCTGGTAATTGATCTGCATGTAGGAGCCGACATTGAACTGGCTGACAACATTGGACAGGGAGCCGATCTTTCTGTCGCCGAGTCTTTCGGCGCTGGCGGTATCCATCAGAGCGATCGAGGAAGAACCGGATACGGAAGGAATCAGGTCAATTTCCGCGTCCTCCACTTTGAGGATTTCACTGTAGGCCTTCGCATGGAAGATTCTGGCGCTGAATACCGCGTTGATCAGGAAGCCGGCAATCAGTACCGCCAGGGCAATGACAGGAATCTTCAGGCCCGTACCCTTCTTTTTAATCGCGCAGACAAGCGCCTTGATGAATACATAAATGAACACAGCCAGAATCACGAAGAGCCAGAACCCGGCAGATTTCAGATTGATGGCCGGCAGGGTGAAATACCAGATGACAGCCATGATCACAAGCGTGATCAGCGCTGAGGGGATTACGGTTTCCGGTGTGAAACCGCCGGCATTCCAGAAATTTCCGATGCCGTTCGCATTGATAACAACTACCTTTTTCTTCATGGGTAATACCTCCCGGCAGATCTTTGTCCGCTTTCTGAAAAAAGGATACAGCCTCTGCTGTACCCTGACGATTGTATCATATCCTCATACACAGCAGATGCGCGCATGAGTCTTGCGGTGGGTAACACAGACCGGGTTTTCTGAACCGTGCTGGCGGTCTGCATAATGCCTTGCGGCATCCGCTACTCCCTCACTTGAATATACTCTAGCATATTTTGACCAGCGGTCAATATCTTTTTTGAACAAATTTGTGATTTCTTTTCAGTTTCATTTCACGCGTGTATCCCTCTGCCGTCATTTTTCTTTTCCATACTTGAAACCGTAAAGACAAAGAGGTCTTTGCAGGAGAACAGTGAATATGAAAAAGAATATTGTGACAGCTGTGTTTACAGCCGACGCGGAAGCCTACAAGGCACTCTCTGATTTCAGAAGAGATCCGCTCAACAGTGATTATGAAATATGCAATGCGGCCGTTGTCAGAAAAAACGGTGAATCCCTGGGCGTACTGGACGGCTTCAGCACCGGTGCCGGCCTGAAGAATTATTCCTTCACAGGATGGATCATCGGCACGCTGTCGGGTTTCTTCGGAGGCATTCTCATGATGATGGCGGGCGGCTGCCTGGGCTCTCTTATTGGATACCTCTTTGACAAAAAGGAAATCCGGCAGAACAGTTCCGTGATTCAGGAAGCAGCCCGCAGTCTTCCGGACAATATGACCGCCATCGTCATGATGATCAGTGAAAACGGCGAAACAGCCGTCAATGACAGGCTTGGTGCCTATGACCTTATGCTGAACAGATATGACGCTGATGAGATGCTCGCTCTGGTGCAGGAGAAAGAACAGCAGAGGAAAGAGGAAGCACACCGGCAGAGAAAAGAAAGGATGTCCTCCTTCTTCAAAGGACATCCCGTAAACCTGAATTCTTAAGCAGATGCCGCAGAACATGCGGCATTTTTCAATTGCCGGCAAGCTTTTCGATTGCCTGGTCCATTTTCTCAATGGTGCTTTCGCTGACGCCGTATTCAGCCGCGAATTTGCGCAGACTCTGCGATGTTTTGGAAGCCAGCAGAACCGGTGTCGCGATACTGATCTCGTCATGGATCATTTCCACGATACCCGGATACTTCATCAGGTCGCCGATCGGTGTGTCAACAGATACTGTTCCCATAATGGGTTCGCTCAGTCCATAGACCGCGGAATAGGTGCCGGCAGGAATATGACAGACGCCGTCTCTGACATCGGCAAACATAGGATTGCCTTCTTCCTTCACACCGTCCCACAGCGGCAGAATAACCTCTGCCTCTGCCCCGAACGGAACGCTGACGGAAATCTGAAGATGTTTTTTGTCAGCGCTCTGCCATCTGATCTGCCATGGTCCGGCAGCTGACAGGTAATACATTTCAAGATTGTCGAGAGCAGTGTGGGGCAGCGGTGCGATGCGTGCCCGGCGGAAACCGGGTTCAAGGGCTGTCAGACCCGCGCACCTTTCAAACATCCACTGGACAATGGCACCATAGGAATAATGGTTAAGGCTGTTCATGCCGGTGCTGGAGATATGCCCTGTTTCATCCAGGGAGTTCCATCTTTCCCAGATCGTTGTCGCGCCAAGGTTCACTTCATACAGCCAGCCCGGATATTTTTCGTTCAGAAGCAGATCATAGGCAAGATCATCCCTGCCTGTCTTTGTCAGCGCCGGGCACAGCAGCGGCGTGCCGACAAAACCGGTCTTCAGCCTGCGGTTGTTGTTTTCAAGCAGTCTGGCAAGAATCGCGGCGGCGGAATCCTTTGCGCCAAGGCCGTTCATAATGCTGAGGATTTCACCGGTCTGGGTCATGACGGCGCATCTTCCGCTCGGTGTGTAATATTCTTCGTAAATTCCCTTTTCAATCTTTTCCGCCAGGTTTCTGTATGTCTGCGCATCTTCCTCATAACCGAGAAGCTCGGCGGTTTCAGCGACGATCAGGGCGCTCTTTCTGTAATAGACGTCCGCGATGAAGCCCTCTTCCGTTCCGCCGAGAACAGCATCGGGTCTTGCCGCGCCATCCAGCGCCAGCCAGTCTCCGAAGTGGAAAACATGACGCCAGTGATGATCTTCACCGTCTGTCTTGCGGATATATTCCACCCACGCCTTCATGGCCGGATAGTGTTCTTTGAGAATGGAAGGATCACCGCTGAACTGATACTGGTTCCAGGGAATAATCGTTGTGGCGTCGCCCCAGACGGTGGCTGTGGCGCCCATCGGGTTTGGATTGTCCGCCATGCCGAAGGAAGGCACCACCATCGGAACCATGCCGTCATAACACGCCTGTTCCTTTGCCATGTCATACATATATTTGCGGTAGAACGCATATGTGTCCGCGAAATACATGGCAGTCGCCGAGAATACCTGGGCATCGCCGGTCCATCCCATGCGTTCATCACGCTGCGGGCAGTCTGTCGGCACATCGACGAAATTGCCCCTCATGCCCCAGCGGCTGTTGGAGATCAGCCGGTTGAGCTTCGCATTTCCGGTCAGCAGCAGTCCCAGTTTTTCAACGTCGGAATACAGGACGATTCCGGTTATATCCTCTGCCTTGAGCTCACTGATTCCTTCGACTTTCAGATAGCGGTATCCGTAGAATGTAAACTTCGGCCGCAGGACATGTTCATTGCCGTCGGAAACATAGACATATTCCGCTTTCGCTGATCTCAGGTTGTCACGGTAGAAACAATCATCCTGAAGAACCTCTCCGGCCTGAACACGGATCACGGTTCCTTCCGGCTCATGCACACGCAGCGTGAAAATGCCGCTGATATTCTGTTTCATATCTGCCACGGTCTCATTGTCAGGGGTGACAAGGATCTCGGGATGGATGATCTGATGGGCTGTCAGCGGCACACTGATCCGGTCAGTGGGCATCATGGTTTCATCACTGTATACAGCCTTTGCCGGTTCTGTTTCAGGCAGTGTGTCGTCCCTGTGCTCCCCGTCGTAGATATTGGAGAAAGTGATATTGGCGCGTTTCACCATCCAGGTATTATCCGTGCCGATGATTTCCGTTCCGCCGTCCTCATATGTCAGATGCAGCTCAGCGATGAGTTTCCACTCATTGCCATAAGTGAATGTTGACTCATCAAAGCCGAATCTTCCTTTGTACCAGCCATTGCCGAGCTCCACCGACAGAGTTCCGCTTTCCTGAAGCTCCTCTGTCACGTCAAAAGTTTCCGCCTGCAGGAAATTCTGATAATTGTTGCAGTATGGAGTCAGATATTCATCCCCGATTTTCTTTTCGTTCCAGTACGCTTCATAAAGGCCCAGACCGCAGATATAAAGCCTTGCTTTTTTCACGGCATCCTTCGGACTGATCTGTTTATAGAAGATTGGATGTCTTTCCTGTCTGCTGTCACAGGTGATCCATCTGCCCGTCCATGGCGTATCCATCTTTCCGGTTTCGAAATGATATTCCTCTGAAACAGCTTCTTCGCCGATGTCACTGCGGACACTGACAGTCCAGAAATATTCCGTCATTGGTTCCAGGGCAAATTCACCCTTTGTACAGAGTGAATCCAGCTGTGCCCAGCCGGTATCCAGGACAGTCTTTTCTTCTGTTCTGACAATCAGCCGTGATGATTCAGCCTTTTTGCCTTCCGCTTCATCCACAATCCAGGAAAACACCGGTGTGCCCAGTGCGTACCCGGCAGGATTTGCCAGATGGCATACTTTTCCATTATGTATTCTCATGATTTCTTCTCCGTCGCTATACTCTTATTTTAATTGAAAACTGTGCAGAGAAATTACCGATTATTACAGTACGGAAAAAAAGCCGAGTCATTGACGGCTCAGCTTTGTCTGTTTTTGAATTATACTTCTGTTCCCCTGCTCTGAATCACTTTCTGATACCAGTAGAATGAGTCTTTGCGGGTCCTGTCCAGTGAGCCATGCCCTTCGTCATCCATGTCCACATAAACCAGGCCATAGCGCTTTTTCATTTCCCCTGTTCCGGCTGAGATAATATCAATCCAGCCCCAGACTGTCAGTCCCATGACATCGACTCCATCCAGATTGATGGCGTCCGCAATCGACTTTACGGAGTCTCTCAGATAATCGATCCGGTACTGGTCGTGAATCTTTCCGTCTTCGACTGTATCCTCGGCGCCCAGCCCGTTTTCAACAATCCATAAAGGTTTGTGATAGCGGTCATACAGCGTGTTGAGCGTGAGACGCAGGCAGTCCGGATCAATTGTCCATCCCCACTCAGATTCCTTTAAATACGGATTTTTCAGATTGCGCTTATCCGGCTGTTCTGCGGAAACACACATGGACTTGTAGCAGGAGAAGCCGATGAACTCGCAGGGGTATTTCCTGATCAGTTCAAAGTCATCCTTCTCTGTCTTAAGGACAATGCCGTTTCTTTCATATTCCCTGAGCTTGTATGCGGGATAACAGCCGCCCACCTGGACATCGCTGAAGAAGAGCGCGTCTCTGTCCCTGTCCATTGCCAGCAGCTGGTCTTTCGGATTGCATGAATATCCGTAGACCGGCATATAAGCCAGCATCTGTCCGACCATCATGTCAGGATTGATCTCATTTTTCAGCTTTACGGTTTTCGCGGAAGCCACAAACATGTGATGGGCTGCCTGGGCAACTGCCTGCGCGCTGTACTCCGGAACCCCGGCGCAGATGAGCGGGAAGTTGGTGATATTGTCAATTTCATTGAATGTCAGCCAGTACTTCACCTTGTGCTGATATCTTGTGAACAATACCTTTGCATATCTTTCAAAGAAGCCGATCACGCGCCTGTCAGACCAGCCGCCGTAACGCAGACACAGTGACAGAGGCATCTCATAATGGGACATGGTCACAAGCGGTTCAATGCCATAG